>QGUR01000049.1 GCA_003242205.1 Chloroflexota bacterium
TGATGGCGAAGCGCTGCTGGCCATGCAACCCGCCCTTACCCGGCATCTCAGGCAGCAGTCCGGGTGGCGGTCGACGGCGATTGCACGCTCGAACCGCGCTTTGCGCTGGCTCAACCGGCTGGCTGACAGACTGCAACTCACCGGGAACCAGTCGGTGATGCAGGTCGCGCGGCGCGGCTAACCGGCGCTGGTTGTGCTGGCAAAACAGCTAGACGCAGTAGAGAAGAGGTGAAGCGCACATGGCAGTAGCACAACAACGGCTTGAATGGGAAGAGGCAGTGACTGAGGCCGATGCCGTGGCTCAGCCGCCTGTTGCCTATATCATGTCGCGCTTTCCCAAGCTGACCGAAACCTTCATTCTTTACGAAATCCTCGCCGTAGAGCGGGCCGGGACGCCAGTGGAAATCTACCCGCTGATGCGCGAACGCACGACGGTCATGCATCCGGAGGCTGTGGCGCTGGTCGAACGCGCGCACTTTCAGCCATTCATCTCGTGGCCAATCCTGAAATCGCAGTTCTACTATCTCACCCGTCGCCCCGGTGCATACTTCAAGGCCCTCTTTGATCTGTTGCGGGGAACATTCGGCAGCCTGCGCTATTTCATTGGCGCGCTGAGTTTTTTTCCGAAATCCGTGCATTTCGCGCGGCTGATGGAGGCAAGCGGCATCCGGCATGTCCACGCCCATTTCGCCAGCCACCCGGCGGCGGCGGCATTCGTCATTCACCGGCTGACGGGCATTCCCTACAGCTTCACCGGGCATGGTTCCGACCTGCACCGCGACCGGCACATGCTGAAGGAAAAAGTTGCCGAAGCGGCGTTTGTGGTCGCCATCTCTAATTTCAATCGCGATCTGATTTTATCCGAGGCCGGAGAGCAATACGCCGGCAAGGTGAAGGTCGTACACTGCGGCGTGGATACGCACATCTTTCAGCCACACCGCCTCGAACGGAGCGCTGACGAGGCTTTCAAAATCCTGTGCATCGGCACGCTGCATGAGGTGAAAGGGCAGACGTTCCTGATCGAAGCATGCCGGCGGTTGGCGGAACGTGGCATTCGCTTTTCCTGTCACTTCATTGGCGATGGCCCGGATCAGGAAGCGCTGCAGGCGCAGGTCAGCGCGGCGGGGCTGGAGGAGTGCGTGCATTTCGAGGGCAGGCGCAAGCGCGAGGAAGTGATTTCCTGGTTGCAGCATGCTGACGTGCTGGTCGCGCCGAGCGTTCCCAGCCGCGATGGGCGGCGCGAGGGCCTGCCGGTCGTTCTCATCGAAGCTCTGGGCAGCGGCGTTCCTGCGATCGCCAGCCGTCTTTCCGGCATTCCCGAACTGATCGAGGATGGCGTCACCGGGTATCTGATCGAACCGGGGAATGTTGATCAACTGGTTGATGCGCTGGAACGGTTGGTGCGCGACCCGGAATTGCGCCGGCGTCTGGGCCGCAACGGTCGCGAGAAGGTTGTTCGTGAGTTCGACCTCGATCAGAACGCGAAGACGCTCATTCGCTACTTTCAGGGGGCGTTCTGATGGTGGCGTTGATCATTTTCTGGTTGATGGTCGCGCTCATTGCCTATACCTATGTTGGGTTTCCGTTGCTGCTGTTGTTGCGCGGCTGGTTGTGGCGTCGCCCATATGCGACCAGCGATGCCACGCCGAAGATCAGCATGATCATCGCCGCCTACAACGAAGAAGATGTGATCGGCGAGAAGCTCGACAACATCCTCGGGCTGGATTATCCCTCCGACCTGCTGGAGGTAATTGTCGCTTCCGATGGCTCCGATGACCGGACGAACGAGATCGTCGCCTCCTATGCCGGCAAGGGCGTTAAGCTGCTCGCGCTGCCGCGGGCCGGTAAGGCGTCGGCGCTCAACCAGGCGGTTGCGATTGCGACCGGCGACCTGCTCGTCTTTTCCGATGCCAACAGCATGTACGACCGCAATGCCCTGCGCGCGCTGGTCCGGCCGTTTGGCGACCCGCAGGTCGGCGGTGTGGCCGGCAATCAGGTCTACCTGAAGAAGAATCAGCATGCGTCCAGCGCGGGCGAGCACGGCTACTGGAATCTGGATCGCCTGTTGAAGCAGGCCGAGGACCGTGCCGGGAATACGATTTCGGCTACAGGAGCGATTTACGCCATCCGTCGCTCGCTATTCCAGCCTGTGCCGGAAGGCGTGACCGATGATTTCGTGACATCGACGCGCGTCATTGCACAGGGGTATCGGCTGGTTTTCGCCGCTGATGCCATCGCCTATGAGCCGGTCGCTGCGTCCAGCGGGCGGGAATTCGGGCGCAAGGTTCGTATCATGACGCGCGGACTGCGCGCTGTCATTGTCATGCGCGAGTTGCTCAATCCGCTGCGCTATGGTTTCTACGCGGTTCAGCTTTTCTCTCACAAAGTCCTTCGGAGGTTGCTGGTCTTTGCTTTTATAGCGCTGTTCATCAGCAACCTGTTTTTGCTGTCACACGGTGTTTTTTATCAGATAACCATGGTCGCGCAGGTGATGTTTTACGCCTGTGCCCTCGTTGGCCTGTTTTTGGGCCATACACGCCTGGGGCGGCTGAAGCTTTTCAGCTATCCGTTTTTCATCGCTATGGTTTACCTGGCTGCCCTGATGGCAACGATCAACATACTTCGCGGACGCACCATCACGAGTTGGCAACCACAGCGACAGGAGACGTATCCCGCTTCTCATCAACCCACCGCATGAGTTCGAAAGGTTGGGGCCATGTCCGCGGAAGGTGGCATTGGTGAAGATTCGTCTGACCATGGGTTGCGAACAGAACTCGCTCGTTTACGTGGGGACCCCGATCAACCAGCGGATGTATCGGTTGTCGTACCGGTTAACGCAGCGAACGATCTCCCTAGAGCGCTGCAACTGTTGGCCGATCTGGCCGAATACAGAGGTAGGCATAGGGTTGAAATCGTGCTCGTGATCAATAACTACCCGGCTGACAACCCGCCTGCCGAGATTGAACGGTTTCGGAGGATGGGTGTCAGAGTGAAAGCAATTCCAGACGCGCGTCGTGCGGGCGAGTTCATCGTTATGAGCGCGCGCGCAGAGGGGACCCGTGCTGCACAGGCAGACGCGACCATTCACTTCGACGCTGATTGCAAAATCGCCGACGTAAATGCGCTGATCGACTGGTATACGGGCGTATTGCATCAGGGTGCAGGGCTTGCCTATACACGCACGGAGTACTATGAACTGGAAAATGCCATCTCGGTCAAAATCCGCATCGCGCTGCACTATCTGGCGCGCTGGATCAAACGAAAAGTGCTCAACATCCCAACGGCGCGCGGCAGCAATTTTGCCGTTAGCCGGGACCTGTTTTTGCGGTTATACGACGCAGGCCAGCTTTCCGTCGAGCTTCAGCTTGGTCCAGCAGCAAAACTGGCCGGAGCCGGAATCGCCTATTCGCGCAAGCCCGAGCTCCGTGTTTTCACCTCTGGCCGGCGCTTCCACCGCGGCTGGCGCAAGATCGTCCGGTACTTTGCCTACCGGCTGGACTATAACTTGCACGCCATACCAACCCGACGCCATCCGGTTCTGAGAACCACGTGGGACGGGTTTGATCTCGAAACGCAACGGCGGCTGGATGCCGCGCAATACCTGCAGGAGGAAAGAGCAAGCCAACGGTAGCCGAAGTTTTTCAGGGTGGGTTCATGCTTGATTTGCAAGAAACATATCGGGTAGAGCAGGACAAGTGGAATGACATCGCTCGTCAGCAACTTGCCAGACTACAACCAAGCCGGTATCGGGATTTTTACCACTACGCGCAAGACCAGATCACGATGACCGGCATCGCCGAGTTTTTGGGCGATTTGCGTGGGTTGAAGGTGCTCGAAGTTGGTTGCGGCCTTGGCAAATTGACGACGTTGCTGGCGAAGAGCGGCGCCAAGGTGACGGCGTTCGACCTCTCGGAAATGAGCACCTATGTTGCCCGCGAACGCGCAAAACTGGATGGCGTTGTAGAGCAGACGACATTCTGCACCGCGGCCGGCGAGCAGTTGCCGTTCGCGGATGAGACGTTCGATGTCATCTTTGGTAAAGGGGTTCTGCATCATCTGAAGGCAGGCCCCAGCCGCCCGGAGCTGTTCCGCGTGCTGAAGCGCGGCGGCAAAGCGGCGTTCAGCGAGCCGCTGGGCATGAACCCACTTCTACGTATCGCGCGTGACTATCTGCCGTACAGACAAAAGAATCCGCGTGGCGCGGATAAGCCACTCACCTACGCCGATATTCGCGACTGGTCGCAGGGCTTTGCATATGTCTCGGTACGCGAAGTGCAGTTACTGAGCATGTTGGAGCGGGCGCTGGGGCGCAATAACCGGTTTACGTTGCTGCGAAAGATCGATGACGTGCTGCTCAGACAGGTGCCGCCGCTACGCCGGTTCTGTCGTTATGCCGTGCTGCTGTTCGAGAAAAAGTAGCAGTGTAACGTTGTCGATATAAGGTACAGGGAAACACTGACATGACGGGACTGAGTCCGTCCATTCAACAAAAGAGTGGCATTGGAAGCTGGATGATCGCGCTGGTGGCGGTCGTCTTGAGTGCCATTCTCGGCCTGACGATGATGCGCGGCGGCGAGTATTGGCCGCTCTACGCAGCGCTGGGTGCGGTCGCGTTTGTCGTCATCCTCGTCAGGCCGGAGATGACCACGCTGCTGATTCTGTTCGTTTTGTATTCCAACATGGCCGTAATCGCCAAAAACAATGGCGTCCCCGAACCGATTGCCACTGGCGTCTTTGGCGTGTTGGCGCTGCCTCTGTTTCAGTACGTGGTCGTCCGGCGGCAGCGCATCATCGTCAATCCCATGTTCGTGTTGATGATCCTGTACCTCGGCGTGCTGTATGTCTCGGCAGCGGCTTCCGCGCGGGCGAGCGAATCCGAAGATCGGATTTTCAGTTACGTCGTCGAAGGATTGGTGCTGTATTTCCTGATCATCAATACCCTGCGTACGCGTGAGTTGCTACGCAAAGCCGTGTGGGTGTTGATTTTCAGCGGCGTGGTCATGGGGACGCTCTCGCTGTATCAGGAGATAACGGGCGATTACGATAATGACTTTGGCGGCTGGGCGCAGGTGAAAGAATCGGAGATTAACGTCAGCGGGGAGGACTTCTTCGGCCAGCGGGAAAGCCGGCCACGTCTTGCCGGGCCGATTGGCTCCAAGAACCGCTACGCACAGATCATGGTTGTCCTGCTGCCGCTGGCGGTTTCTCAAATCGTCGCCAATCGCTCGTTGCTTGTACGTGCCTATTCCGCGCTCGCCTGCATCCCGATCGTGGGCGGGGCATTGCTGACGTTTTCTCGTGGGGCCGGCATTGCCATTGGCGTCATTCTGCTGGTGTTTATGCTGCTGCGCGTCTTTAAACTGAGGACGATCGCTCTGGTTGCCCTTGTCGTCTACATTACGGTCATCGTCTTTGTGCCGGATTATCTGTATCGCATCACGACGGTGACCAGCGTGGCCAGCCTGCTGGAAGGCGATGAGGAAAATGCTGATGGCGCGGTGCTGGGCCGGGCCACCGTCAATCTGGCTGCCATCGAGATTTTCCTGTCTAACCCTGTCCTGGGTGTCGGGCCGGGACAGACAGCCCATTATGTGCGCCAGATCGGCAACCAGTTCGGTCTGCGCCTGCTCGCAAGCGACCGGCGCGCGCACAACATGTACCTTGAGGAACTGGCCGATACCGGCGTGGTTGGGTTTTCGGTCTTCATGAGCATCGTTGGCCTGACCATGTGGCGGTTGTGGCGGCTTAGCCGGGCCTGGAAAAACGTCGATTCGACCGTTTACTACACGCTGATCGGGATTTTTATCGCCATTATCGGGTATCTGGTGACAGCCGTCTTTCTGCATCTGTCATACGTTCGCTACTACTGGCTTCTACTTGCATTCGCTGCTGCGGCCATTCACGTTTACAGCACGGTGTCTTCCGAGCAGGAAGAGGGGACACCGGCATTGGAGTCCGCAGCGCGGAATGTTGCAACTTCTCGTATCTAAAGGCCATTGGAGACTATGAATCTGCCTGTTCAATCCGCGGCGCCCGTAGACGCAGGCGTGCCGTCAGGAAAAGTTTCGACTCGTCGTCAAATCCGCGGCTCCAGCCTGCTGATGGTCGGGCGATTCCTCAGCATTGGCGTCAATTTCATTATTCAGGTGCTGACCGTCCGTTATCTGTCGACGACCGAGTACGGCGCGTTCGCCTACGCACTGTCGATTGCCACGTTGGCGGAGACAATCGTAACGATGGGGCTGGATCGGGCGGTGACCCGGTTCATCCCGATCTATGAGGAGCGTCAGGACTACGCCCGGTTATTCGGAACGTTCTTCATGGTGGTCGGCGTCATCCTGTCACTCACGCTGGCGCTGTTTCTGATAGTTTTCGGCCTTAACGCAACGCTTGGCCCGGTGCTGGTCAGCGACCCGCTCGCGTTGAGCCTGATGCTGATCCTCATTTTTCTGGGGCCGATTCAGGCGCTCGACAATATTTTCGAGGGCGTTCTGGCCGTTTTCTCGCGCCCGCGCGCCATCTTCTTCCGCCGGTACGTCGTTGCGCCGGGCATGAAAGTGCTGGTTGTCACTGCGCTTATCCTCAGCCAGAGTGATGTGCATTTTCTGGCGGTTGGCTATCTGGTTGCCGGTCTTCTGGGCGTCCTGATCTATGGCACGCTGCTCGTGCGTCTTGTGCGCGAAAGCGGTCTGGCGGCGCATTTCCAGCGTTCGCAGGTTCGCATTCCTGCACGCGAGATTCTCATGTTCACGATGCCGCTGCTCGCCAGCGACCTTGTGTACGTGGTTATGAATACGGTCGATGCGATCCTGCTCGAAGCGTTTCACTCGACCGGCTCGGTGGCGGCTTTCCGCGCCGTGCAGCCGACGGCGCGCTTCAATCAGCTCATTCTGACGAGCTTTGCCGTCATGTTCACGCCGGCAGCGGCGCGCTTCTTTGCCCGCAATGACCGCGAAGGCATCAACGATCTCTACTGGCGCAATGCCATCTGGGTGGCAGTCTTTTCGTTCCCGATCTTTGCTTTCACGTTTTCGCTGGCGGAGCCGATCACAAAGCTGCTCTATACCGAACGGTACGCCGATTCGGGCATGATTCTGGCGTTATTGTCGCTGGGCTATTACTTCAATGCCGCGACGGGCCAGAACGGGCTGACGCTGAAAGTGACAGGCCAAATTCGCTATATCGTGTCGGTCGACATCTTTGCCGCGGTTCTGAATCTGGGGCTGAACCTGATCATGATCCCGCGCTTTGGCGCAATGGGCGCGGCAGTCGGCACGATGACCACCATGATGATTTTCAACCTGCTGAAGCAGTACGGGCTGACGCGCGGCACGGGTATCAGCTTTTTCGAGGCCCGCTACGTGCGTGTTTATCTCGTCATCATCGCCGCGGCGCTCGGCCTGCTTGCCTTGCAGGCACTCCTGAACCCGCCCGTGCCGGTCAGTATCGGGGCGGCGCTGATCGCTTCGTTCATCGTCGTTCGGCTAAATCGCAACGAGCTCAATGTGTCGCAGACGTTCCCTGAGCTGATGCGTTTCAAGCCGTTACGTTATCTCATCGGATAAGGGCTGTCGATGCTGGAGAACACGCTGGCGGCGACCTATACGCCGGGGGTCAACCTGAAACACAATGTAGCCGGGGCGAACTGGACGTTTCTGCTGCCGCGCTTCGCGCTGGATACGATTGTCTGTTACGGTGTTCCGGGCCAGAAGGCGCTCAAAACGCTGGCGCGTATTAGCAACAACCTCGTCATCGTTGCTGCGGAAGCCAGCACGCAGACGATGCCGCCCGGCGTGCGCCTCCATAGCGGCCCGGCGACGTCGCTACCGCTTCCCGCCCGGACGGTTGACCTGATTTACATCGCCACGCGCGACGCGCAACGGCTTATCGAGCGGGACGGCGACGCGTGTGATGAGCTCGCGCGCGTTCTCAAGGCTGATGGCTTCATTTATACCGAAGCCGGCGTCTCTGCTGGCTGGTTGAGCCAACAGTCGGCCCGGCTGGGGCAGGCCGTTCGTTACTGGCTGACGCCTTTGCTCGGCGAGGCGCAGACGGCAGTGCCGGAAGTCGATGCGGCGACGCGACGCTACTTTGTCGAAAATGATCTGTTCAGCTCATCGGTTCGGCTGGCTGCGATCGGTTTCGGCAAGCGCCGGCAGCCTGCCGCAGAAGCTGCCGGTGATGCTGCGAATGCGCCTTTGCGTACAGGCGGGCGATCCGGCAAGCGGCGCTTGCGCCAGAAGCTGCGCCCGCTGGCCGCTGCGTTGCAGCAGGCTGCCGGGCGGGTTGAAGGACAGGTGCATTTACTCGGCAAGCCGCTGGCGCGGCGCGGTGTGCTGATCGGGCCGGAAGTCGGACCCGGCATTCCGCAGTATCTGGCGAACATCGCGGCTGAAGCGGGCGTCGACCTGCGTGGCTGGCGCTGGGGCCTTGCGGCTCGCGGCGAATACAGTTCCCGGAAGGTTCTGATCTTCCTGTTTCCACCGGACGAGCAACGACCTTCCCTGATCGTAAAAATGGTTCGTGAGGCCGGTTTCAACGCGCGTCTGGAAAATGAGTATCGCGCGCTGCGCTGGCTGGTCGAAAACGGCATCGGCGATGCTGCCACGCTGCCTCAGCCGGTGTTTTCCGGTTATCACGGTGGGCTGATGCTCGTCGGCGAAACGATTATCGACGGCACGCCGTTCCGCGCCGCTGACGGCGTGGAAACCGGTGAGCTGGCGGAACGTGGCCTGAACTGGCTGGTTGAGCTGGCTACGACGACGGCCAATACCGGTGTAGCTTCGGCGGAAACGGTGGCTGCCGGCTTAGAGGTGTTGCTCGAACGCTACATTGAAATCTATGAACCCGGAGCCGGAGAACGGGCGTTTCTGGCCGAGCAGGTTGACGCCATCCGGCGCAGCCGCCAGCCATTCCCGCTGGTGTTTCAACATGGCGATCCGGGCGTCTGGAACGTCATCGTCACGCCCGACCGCCGCACGGCTTTTCTGGACTGGGAAGCCGCGGAGATTCATGGCATGCCGCTGTGGGATCTCTTCTACTACTGGCGATCCGTCGCCATTGATGTTTCGCGCCGGCAGGGCGTTCAGGATGCGCTGGCCGGGTTCGAGCGCCAGTTCCTGCACGAGTCACCGCTGAATGCCACGCTTTCGCTGGCCATCCGGCGCGTTTGCGACGCGACAGGGCTTTCCGCTGCGCTTGTTCGCCCGTTGTTCTACCTGTGCTGGATGCACCGCGCGCTGAAGCAGGCAACGCTCTTGCCCCGGAATCAGCTCGCACAAAGCCATTATCACAATCTGCTTGCGTTCTGTATCGAGCATCAAGACGCACCGGCGCTTGCAAAACTGCTGCTTGCTGGCCGGGCCGAACCACAAGTATCTGGGTAGGAATGCTGTGAGGAAGATGTCGCAATTTCGAAAAGCCTTTGGGATTCCATTTCTGATCGCGTTGATTGGCGCGGCCCTGTTCTTTGTCTGGGATACGCCGGCTGCTTCTCGCGCGGCGGAACAGCAACGCCCTGTTGCCAGAGTTGCGGTCACGGGGATGTCACGTGGTTACCAGATCACGCCGCACGAACTGCGCGTCATTGCGGGGAAAGCGCATCAGGGTATTGAACCGTACAAGTCCGGCGTTGAGGCCGTGCTCGAATATGCGTCGCAACCCTGGAACTTCGATCTCGACCCGATTGAAATCTGCCGGGATTCGAACGATCCGGCCTGGATCGACGAGCAGGGCGGCATTGAAGCCTTGTATGCCAAGGCGCTGGCCTATCACCTGACAGGCAGCGAATCATACGCCGCTGAGGTGGCGTCGATCCTTGCGAAGATCATCTCGGAAGTCCATATCATTTCGCTGGATCATGCGCAGTGCCAGCTCAATTTCGCCTGGGGAACGCCGGAGCTTGTTGCCGCCGCCGACCTGATTGAGGAGTACTGGATCGACCACACCTGCACAGGGCCGACCAGCACGGTTTATGGCAACTCGCGTCTGGGGGTGGGCAACTGCAAGGAGCTGTTCCAGAACTGGCTCGTCAAGAATCCGTATTACATCATCTCGTTTGCTGCCGAAGGAGCTATGAGCAACTGGGGCGCTGCTGCAACCAACGCGCTGGCGCACATTGCCGACTACCTGCTGGATCGCAACGACGTCACGCTTGTTCACCGTTATCCGCCGGGGCTGAACGGCGGCATCGAGGATCGTTTTACGCCGCTTGAAGCCTATCATCACGCCAACGATCTGGCTTTGAACAGGATGAACGGCTATGGCGTTGAGTTGATCAGCACGCGTTCGTGTGACTATCTGGATGGGCCGCAGCAGAGTGACGAATGGGAACCTGTCAAGTCACAGATCACGGAAAACGGCATCATCCCCGAAGATGCGCGCCGCGAGGAGTACTGCAATGTGCCGGTCTACAACGGTGAATATCAGAACTATCCCCAGATACATCTGAACAATCTGATCCAGCAGTGCGAGTTGATGCTGCGACGCGGCGATACGTCATGCTTCGATAACGTCAACAATACGGACGTGCCGGAGTTCGCTTTCCGC
This sequence comes from Chloroflexota bacterium, assembly GCA_003242205.1. Lineage (GTDB taxonomy): Bacteria > Chloroflexota > Anaerolineae > Aggregatilineales > Phototrophicaceae > ZC4RG36. The sequence continues at coordinate 10,549 of QGUR01000049.1, forward strand.
GGGCCGGATGGGAAAATGCGTATGACGCATTTGCGGCCCGGTCGCGGTTCAATCGAGCGGGCGATCAACGCCATCATTGTTGATTCCGGCACCGAATGGCGGCACGACGAAGCACTAGCGGTTGCCTATCGCTATTACATCAATAACCACCGGCTTGGCCTTGTCAGCGAATGGGCAGAGCATCTTGACCGGCGTGTGACCTGCTCGCAGGGCGTCTGTTTCGGCATGCTGACGCACAGATTTGCCGAGGGCGAAACGCCAGAGTTGCCCCCGGTGACCTTTTTGGCCGAAACGGTGCGGGATACGCTGATGGCGCGTCTGATGCCGGAAAGGTCACTACGCTCATGAGCGCCGGCATCCACGCGCCAGTGATTGGCTCAACAATGGATACGCAGCAGGCCGCGCCGGTGGTTGATTTCAACCTGCACGGCATCCTCGGTATACGGCTCGTGAATCCTTCCGCGCGTGATGTCGCCGCGGTGCGGAAACAGGTTGGGCCTGTCGGACAGGCGTTTGACGGCGAGCCGGATATCACCATCGAGTTCGTTGAGCGGCTGCCGCTGGCTTCGACCGTGCACAGTCTGGGCCTGAACGAAGCTGGCTTCACCGACGACGCTTTTCTGGTGTTGCGCGGCAAACACAAGTCGCGTGTGCGGGTTCAAATTCCATTCGACGAAATCGGCGGTCGGATCAGGATTACGTGCGAAAGCGGCCTGTCCGCCGTGCCGCTGTTAATTCCGATTATCAACCTGACGGCGCTGGCGCGGGGTGTTTTGCCGCTGCATGCCTCGGCGTTCATTTATGAGGGCGTTGGCGTTCTGGCAACCGGCTGGTCGAAGGGCGGCAAGACGGAATGCCTGCTGGCTTTCGCCTCCAGAGGCGCGACCTATGTAGGCGACGAGTGGGTCTATCTCAAACCCGACGGCACGATTGCCGGCATTCCCGAACCGATCCGGCTGTGGGACTGGCATCTGGAACAACTGCCACAGTATGGCGGGCAGATCGCGCTCGGTGACCGGCTGCGCCTGCGCGCCATTCAACTGGCGGAGGCGACCGATCGCCGCACGCCGGCAGGCCTGAAACGACGGTTTTTCCTGAGTAAAGGGATTAACCGGCTGATGCCCCTGCTTCACGGCCAGTTACACGTCGATGTCGCACCGGAGAAGCTGTTTGGAGCGGGCCGGATCGTTTCGAATGCGCCGCTCGATACCGTTCTGTTTGTCGGCTCGCACGAGTCGCCGGCCATTACCGTAAACCCGGTCGATCCCGCCGAAGTGGCACGACGTATGGTGTTCTCGCTGGAATACGAGCGCTTGCCGTTCATGGCCTACTACCTGACCTATCGTTTCGCGTTTCCGGAGCGACGTAACGCGCTGATCGAAGAGGCGGAGGCGACGCAGCGGCGACTGCTGGAAGACCGGCTGCGTGGAAAACACGCATTACAAGTCATGCACCCGTATCCGTTCTCGTTACAGGCTCTGTTCGATGCGGTCAGCCCGCGCATTCGTCCCTGAGGAGGCAACACGCGACGTGCTTACAGCGCAGGCCACAGACAGCGTTACCGCAGGTGTTCGCTTGCAGCAGTCCCGGCGTCTTGACTGGCGTTTTCTGCTGCCCGACCCGCGGCTGGGCGCAATCGGCTATTTCGGGCCGCAGGACGAGACGCTGCTTGCCGCGCTGCGCGAGTTCAGTAGCTCAGTCGAAGCGCTCGATTGGGAACATGAGCGCGAAGCCGCTTTTGATGGCGTTGTGGTGAAACAGCCTGCATCGGCGCGGCTGCTGGCGCAGGCAGCGCAGGCAGTGCGTCCGGGTGGATTTCTCTATGTCGAATTGCGGCGAAAACCGCGGCAGGCGCTCGTGGGACATTCCCGCACTTATCGGGCTGCCCTTATCCGCGCGGGCTTTGAGGAGCCTGAGTATCACTGGCACTGGCCTGACTTCGAGCGCTGCACGCGATTCGTGCCGCTCAACGTGCCCGGTCCGTTGATGTTTGACCTGAGCAACGGCGCGCGGGGGCCACGTCGCTTTTTCTTCAGCGCAGCGGCTCGTGTGGCGGTTGCCAGCGGCCTGCTGGCACGCGTTGTTCCCTGTATCAGCCTGATTGCGACGCGGGTGGGACGATGAATCTGGTTGAGAGCTATCTGCACGCCAATCGCCAGCGCTTCGATCTCCGTCGCTATGGTCTGGATGACGGCGTTTCCTGTTTGGTTCTGACGCCTCGCTTCCGGGCGTCGCGCCATGTGGTTTTTCTGGTGATGCCCCGGAACGCAGGGGAGCCGGCGCTGGTGGCCAAAGTAGCGCGTCTGCCCGGCGCGTCGGCCAGTCTGGAGCGCGAAGCGAGCAATCTCCGCGCGCTTGAAGCGCTGATCCCTGACGACGACATGGCCGCTCCCCGGTTGCTGGCCTTTGACAGCGTCGGTGAATGGCCGCTGCTGCTGGAGACGGCGCTGACCGGCCCGCTGCTGACGCCGGAGGTGATTCGCGCTCGTCATGATGACGCCTGTCGTGCGGTACTGGACTGGCTGCTGCGACTGCACGGCAAGCGGGCGGAGGCGGTCGATTACGAGCGATTGATCGATGCGCCGCTGCGTCGTTTTGCCGCTGTTTTTCCGCTGACGCGGGATGAGCGGATGTTGCTGGAACGCACATGGGAACTGACGCTGCCGCTCACCCAGACGCCCTTGCCGGTCTTTATGGAACATGGCGACCTCAGCCACCCGAATATTGTCTGGCGGCGAGATGGGCGCATTGGCGTCATCGACTGGGAACTGGCGGACCCGAACGGACTACCAGCACAGGATCTGTTCTTTTTTCTGACGTATGCCGGTTTTGCCTCGGCGGATGCAGGGAATACCGGCGATTATACCGGCGCGTTCCGGCAAACGTTCTTCGGGGCGGGGGCGTGGGCTTTGCCGTTGGTCGAGGCCTATGCCAGCGCGGTCGGCCTCTCGTCGCCGCAGTTAACTGCGTTGTTTGTCGCTTGCTGGGCTCGCTACGTCGTTGGATTACTCGACCGGCTGGAGGACGTGCCGGCCAGCGGTGATGTCGTGCCGGAAGAAACAGCGGCCTGGCTTCGCAATAACCGGTACAGTGTGTTGTGGCGTTATGCCGTTGACCATGTAGACGAACTCGGTTGGGTTTAGGACGCGAGCGCATGCGAATTCTTTATTTGACGAATGGCTTTCCCTATCCGCTGACCAGCGGTTATCTGCGCCACTATTTCCTGATACGCGAGCTTGCGCCTCACCATAAGATCACGCTTTTATCGGTGGTCGCGCCCGATTTCGCGCCGGAACACGTTCAGGCGCTCGCGCCATACACGGAGCGTGTGCTGACGTTTACCGAACAGACGCGCCGCCGCTCGTCAGCGCGTGCCCGGCTGGCGCGCAAAGCGCGCAGCCTGTTCGGCGCCAGTGCTGCCATCCGCCAGATGCGCGCGACCATTCAGGAGTTGTTGCGAACCGAGCATTTCGACGCGCTGTTCTTCAGCGGCAAGGAGACCTACGGCGCGATCGAAGGGTTGTCGCTGCCGCCGATGGTCGCCGACTTGTGCGATGCGACGTCCATGCGATTGCACCGCCAGTTGCAGGTTGCCAGCCCGTGGAAACGGCCTTTGCTGATGCTGGAATACCGCAAAATCCGCGATGCCGAGCGCAAGATAATTCGCGACGCGCGTTTCGCGCTGTTTGCCTCGGCGCGCGACCGCGAAATGCTGATCCCGGAGCCATCGGAGAAAGCGTTGGTTGTGCCAAACGGCGTCGATGCCGAATTTTGGAAACGCACCACCAGCACGCTTGGCCACCAGACCATCGTCTTTACCGGGGCCATGAATTACGCGCCGAACGCCGACGCGGCGCTCGTTCTGATGCGCGAAATCTTTCCGGCGGTTCGGCAGCGCTACCCGCAAGCGCAGTTGTACATCGTCGGGCACAGCCCCAGACCGCAGGTGGTTGAGGCGGGCAGGCAGCCTGGTGTGACCGTCACCGGTTTTGTCGATGACGTCCGTTGCTATCTCGACAAGGCGACCGTTTTTGCCGCGCCGTTGCGCTTCGGCGCGGGGATTCAGAACAAACTGCTTGAAGCCATGGCGATGGAAGTGCCGGTGATCGGTTCGCCGCTGGCGGTGGAAGGGCTGCGTACCAGCGAGGGGCATGTGCCGCCCGTGCAGGTTGCGGAGAGCGCAGCAGACTTTATCGACGCGATTTGCCGCCGGTTTGAGGCCGCTGAGCGCGACGCGACGCCCGACGCGGCGGCGCGCAGGTATGTTGAGGAGCATTTCGTCTGGCGGCAGAGTGGACTCAAGCTCATTCAGGTGATGGAGGCGTTAGCAGGCTAATCATGAAAATGTTCACCGTTGCAGTCATCGGCCCTGATGGAGCGGGTAAAACGACCATTACTCAACGCTTATTGGCAACTTTGCCGATTCCTGTAAAGTATGTGTATATGGGCGTTAATCCGGATTCGAGCAACCTGATGCTTCCGACGACGCGACTCATCCATAAGGTGAAACGTCTGGCCGGTGCGCCGCCGGATAACCGTGGCCCACGCGATCCCCGGCGCACGCGGACGCGCTCGCGCAATCCGGTCAAAAATGCGCTGAAGACGGCCAAGAGCAGCCTTACGCTGCTCAACCGGATGGCCGAAGAATGGTTCCGTCAGGCGGTGACCTGGTATTACCAGTATCGCGGCTACGTGGTGTTGTTCGACCGTCACTTTTTCTCTGACTACTACACCTACGATATTTCGACAACGGACACGCCACGAACCATCAACCAGCGGATTCATGGTTGGATGCTCAAGCACCTCTATCCAAAGCCCGATCTGGTTGTTTACCTCGATGCGCCGGGCGAAGTGCTGTTCGCGCGCAAGGGTGAAGGCACGGTCGAACTGCTGGAAGAACGTCGCAAGGCTTATATGGAATTGGAGCCTCTGGTGCCGCACTTTGCGGTGGTTGATGCCAGCCAGCGCGAGGACGACGTTTTTCAGCAGGTATCGCAGATCATTCTGGAATTTTACGCCGCTCGCACGCACAGACTGGAGAAACTGCCCAATGCCTGAGGCAACGGGTAAGCCTACCGTACTGGTGACGGACGCCGGAAGAGGCAGCGCCATTACGATCATTCGCTCGATTGGCCGTCTGGGCTGGCGGGTCATTGCCGCCGATTCCGACCCCGGCAGTCTGGGCTTTCGCTCGCGCTATACCTGGAGCCGCTGCGTCTATCCGTCGCCGGAAACTGACCCGCCGGCTTATGTCGAGGCCATGTCGCAGGCCGTCGATGATTATGGCGTCGATCTCATCATTCCCGTGACCGATGCGGCGCTGCTGCCCCTGTCGGCGGCGCGAGACCGTTTCGAGGCGCGCTGCCGGTTGGCGATTGCGAGCGAGGAAGCGCTGCGGGTCGTTACCGACAAGCAGAAAACGCTGGCGCTGGCGGAACAACTGGGCGTTCCGGTTCCGCGAACGTGTCTGGTGGAAACGGTTGATGAGGCGCGCCGGGCCGTCGAAACGTTTGAATGGCCGGTGGTGCTCAAGCCACAGACATCGCGCCGGTTCGATCAGGCCGGCGTCGAAGCCTTCACCGTCACCTATGCGGAGGATATGTCCCGGCTGGTCGAACGCATGAGCCAGTTTGAAGGCCGCTGCCCGGTGCTGCTGCAGGAGTATTTTCAGGGCGAGGGACACGGCGTTGAGTTGCTCATGCGCGACGGAACGCCGCTTGCCGCCTTTCAACACAGGCGACTGCGTGAAGTGCCGGTATCGGGGGGCGCGAGCGCGTTTCGCGAAAGCGTCCCCCTCGACCCAACGCTTTACGATTATGCCGTCCGGTTGTTGAAGGCGCTGCGCTGGACAGGGCTGGCGATGGTCGAGTTTAAGGTAGGGAAAAACGGCGCGCGGCTGATGGAGATTAACGGGCGTGTCTGGGGGTCCCTGCCGCTTGCGGTGCACAGTGGGATGGACTTTCCGGCGCGTCTGGCCCGCATGTACCTGTGTGACGAGCCGGCGGGCGAAGGGGGTGTTGACACCCGCTATGTCATTGGTCGCCGCTCGCGCAATCTGGAACTGGATGTCGTGTGGATCGCCACCGTGCTCCGGGGCAAGCAGCGTTATAGCTTCGCGAAAACGCCGCCGCGAATAGCGGGTATCGCGGCCCTGCTCGGCATGCTCAATCCCAGCTACCGTTTCGATATCCTGTCGCTTGACGACCCGCGCCCCGGTCTGGCGGAAATCCCACGGATCATCCGCAAGCTGCGGCGCAAACTCCGCGAGGCCGCGTAAGGTGGTGAGATGAGTGTAAAACGTTTGCTTGCAACGGCGACTCATTCAAGCGCCTTCGGTCATCTGGTGTCGCTCCTTGAAACGGCGAGCGGTGGGGGCGACGCGCTTCGAATCCTGACTTACCATCGCGTCGATCTGCCGGAGCGCACACCGCTCCTCAGCCCGGCGCTGAACAGCGCGACGCCGGAAGGCTTTGAGGCGCAAATGCGCTATGTGGCCGAAAACTACGAGCCGGTTTCGGTGCGGGATGTCCAGTTGTACTTTGACGAGCACAGGCCGCTGCCGCCGCGCGCTGTCCTGATTACCTTTGATGATGCCTACCGCGACTTTGCCGAACATGCCTGGCCGATCCTCAAGCGCTACCACATTCCTGTAGCGCTGTTTGTGGCTACCGGCTATCCCGATCAACCGGGCAAGGCGTTCTGGTGGGACCGGCTCTATGCGGCGCTGGAGCAAACGCGCGTTCAGAAGGTGGCGACTCCGTTTCAAAATCCGCTGCTTCTGGCTACGCCGCAGCAGCGGACACGAGCGTTCAAGCAGTTGCGGACCTACGTCAAATCGCTGCCGCACGAGGAGGCGTTGGCGTGGGTCGACTCGTTCTGCGCTCAGCTTGAAGTCGAGCTTCCCGCTGAAAACCCGGTGCTCGGCTGGAACGACCTGCGACGACTCGCGGCGGAAGGGGTGACACTGGGCGCGCATACGCGCACGCACCCGATGCTGAACCGGCTTTCCTTACAGGCCGTGCGCGAGGAAGTGGCCGGGTCTTTGCGCGACCTGCGCGATCAGCTTGGCGATGTCATGCCGATTTTTGCCTATCCCGGCGGTGGCCTGACGGATGCGGTGGTGAACGTGTTGCGGGACGAAGGCGTTACGCTGGCGTTCACGACCGTTCGAGGCGTCAATCGCATGCAAACGGCGGATCGGCTTCGTTTAAAGCGAATAAATGTTGGCCGTCTGGCCTCGCTCGCCATCATTCGGATGCAGCTTCTCGGCCTGACTGTCGAGGTGGCCTGACGATCGTTTTCTTTTCTGCACGGCGATCAGGGGACTGAGAGAAATACTGATGATTCGATTTCGGATTTTGTCTCTCCAACGTTTTTTGCCTGTCGCGTTACTGGCGCTAAGTATGATAGTTGTTTCGTCCCTCCGGTCAGAACCCTCGGCACAGATGTTGTTGCCCGATCTCAGCGGCAAGGTTATTTACTTCACCGAGGACAACAACGAGGCAAGCCTGTTTGACCGCTCCGAGTATGGCATGTCTCGTTTTGCCGGTTTGCTTCAGTTGGCCGGAGCGCAGCTTTTTCCACTCGACTGGCGGCGCGATATCCCGCCGGACGCCGACATGGTGTTCATCGGCGGCGCTCAGGACAACCTGAGCAACGCGCAGGTTGGTCGCCTCTGGGCCTATCTCTCCAATGGCGGGCGCGTGCTGTTTATCGTCGACCCGCTGGCTGTGGGGGTTCGGCGCGGGATCGTCGGTATGCAGTTCAGCGATGAAAATGGGTCTACCAGAGGCCTCTTTGAGCTGACCTGGCCGGACATGGGTATCCGCGCGCGCGATGATGTGGTCATTCGCCCGGACGTAGGCGACGTGGCCATGCCGTCCGAGCTGAGCGTGCCGACGATTGAGGAGCAGGGCGATCTGGTGTATTTCGGGACGGATCGCTACGAAACGAGCCACCCCATTCTGGCCGGTGTCGAGAACGAACTCTGGTTCTTCGGCGCGCGCTCCGTTGAGTTCGATGCGTCGATTCAGCCGTTCCAAGCGTCGCCGCTGGTCTTCGCGCCCGAAGGCTACTATGGCGAGACGGCTTATGAAGAGTACATAACCGGAGGCCCGCTGCCGTTCTACAGCGCCGAGAACACAAACCGGAAACCGTTTGCAACCGCGACTGCGTCGGAAATTCTGCAGCCGGCGCTCACATTGTTG
>QGUR01000050.1 GCA_003242205.1 Chloroflexota bacterium
TCAAGCTCTTCGTCTATACCGCGGCGGGATTTCTTTCGGCGCTGGCGGGCATCATTCTGATCGGGCGTTTGAACTCAGCCCAGCCGACCGCCGGGCAGGGCTTTGAATTCGACGCGATTGCGGCGGTTGTCGTGGGCGGCACGAGTTTTGATGGTGGCGAGGGCACAATTTGGGGCACGCTGATCGGCGTGCTCATCATCGGCATTATGAATAACGGCCTGAATCTGCTGGACGTGTCCGCGTTCTATCAGGATATTGCGAAAGGCGTCGTCATCGCGCTGGCGCTGCTGTTACACCGCGCCATTCGCTGACGGCGAAAATGCGCGACGACACGAGTTTAGGTGCATCGCCGCGCGTCGCCTGTTTTGCTGTAGGGTAGCGATCTTAAATAAGGAGGTTGGCAGATGATACGCAAAGGTTCGCTTAGTTTATTGATGATCCTGCTGCTTCTCATGCCGTTCACTACGGTGGTCCAGGGGCAGGATGAAGGGCCGTTCACGATCGGTCTTTCCATCTCGACACTCAATAATCCGTTCTTCGTGACGCTGCGCGATGGCGCGCAGGCGGCCGCTGACGCAGCGGGCGTCGAACTGGTTGTGCTCGATTCGCAGGACGACCCGGCGACCGAAGCGGCGAACATGGAAGACCTGATCGCGCAGGGCGTGGATGCCATTCTGGTCAACCCGACCGACTCTGATGCGATCGTGCCGTCGATTGAAGCGGCGAACGCGGCGGGTATCCCGGTGTTCACCGTTGACCGCGGCGCGAGCGGCGGCGAGGTCGTCAGCCACATCGCTTCGGATAACGTAGCGGGCGGTCGTCTTGCGGGACAATTCCTCTGCAACGCGCTTGGCGGCGAGGGGCGTGTCGTGGAGTTGGAAGGCATCGCGGGGACATCGGCGGCGCGTGACCGTGGCGAGGGCTTCAACGCCTATCTGAGCGAGAACTGCCCGGGCATCGAGGTGGTGGCGCGGCAGACGGCGAACTTCAACCGGGCCGAAGGGCTGACGGTGTTCGAGAACATTCTGCAGGCGCAGCCGGAGATCGATGGTGTGTTCGCGCACAACGACGAGATGATCTTGGGCGCGATTGAGGCGGCGGAAGCTGCGGGGCGCGAGGGCATCATTTTCGTCGGTTTCGACGCCATTGACGACGCGCTTGCGGCCGTGCGCGATGGCCGTCTGGCGGCCACGGTCGCCCAGCAGCCGGATCGCATCGGCGCGCTTGGCGTTCTGACGGCGGTATCCGCGCTCGGCGGTCAGGAAGTCGAGGCGACGATCCCCGTCGATTTGCAGTTGATCACATCGGAGAACGTTCCGGCTGAGTAGGCCGGTGAGCAGTCCGGCCCGCGCGGCCTTCTTGCTCTGCCGCGCGGGCCGCTTCGTAAGACAACGCTCTGGAATTTCCGGAGGAGGCCGTGGAACAACGCCCGCTGCTACACATGAAATCCATCCATAAGTCATTTCCGGGCGTTCAGGCCCTGCGCGATGTCGATCTAATCGTCTATCCGGGCGAAATTCAGGCGCTCGTGGGCGAGAACGGGGCCGGAAAAAGCACGTTGATGAAAGTCCTCAACGGGGTTTATACGCCCGACAGCGGCCAGATTTTCTGGCAGGGCGAACCGGTGACCATCCATTCACCGCACGTCGCGCAGGCCCACGGCATCAGTATGATCCATCAGGAACTGGCGCTCATTCCGTATCTCGACGCCGCCAAGAACATCTATCTGGGGCGCGAGCCGGCGGGCGCGCTTCCCGGCATGATCAACTGGTCGAAGATGTATCAGGATGCCGAGCAGCAGTTGGCGCAGCTTGGCCTGAATATATCGGTACGCACGCCGGTGCGGTTCTTCTCGATTGCCCAGCAGCAGATGATCGAAGTCGCCAAGGCGCTGTCGATGAATGCCCGGCTGATCGTCATGGACGAGCCGACCTCATCGCTCACCGACCGGGAAGTCGAGACGCTGTTCGAGCAGATGCGCGCGTTGAAGGCGCGCGGCGTCGCCATCATCTTTATCTCGCATCGTCTCGATGAAATTTTCGAGATTTGCGACCGCGTTACCGTGCTGCGGGATGGCGAACTGGTCGGTTCGCACCCGATTTCCGAGCTTGAAGCCAATGACGTCATTCGCATGATGGTCGGGCGCGACGTCGAGCAGATTTACGAGCGTCCGGAGAAAACAATTTCGTCCGAAGTGGTGCTCGAAGTCCGCGGTTTGAGCCGGGGCGCGCATATTCGCGATGTCAGCTTCGCGCTGCGTAAAGGCGAAATCCTCGGCATTGCCGGACTCGTCGGCGCGGGCCGGACCGAACTGGCCGAAACCATTTTCGGCGCGCATCCGGCGTCGAGCGGCGAAATCCTCATCGATGGCCAGCCTGTCGTCATTCGTCGTCCATCACAGGCCATACGGAACGGTATTGGCTTCGTGCCCGAAGACCGCAAACGGGAAGGGCTATTCCTGCGCATGAGCGTCTCGGCCAATATTGTCATGGTCGTGCTGCGGCGTCTGCTGCGCGGGCTGCCGTTTATCCCGTGGGGAAAGGTGGGCGAAGTATCCAGAGATTTTATTGACCGCCTCGACATTCGCACACCGTCTCCCGAACAGCGCGTGCGTAACCTGAGCGGCGGCAACCAGCAGAAGGTTGTCATCGCCAAATGGCTGACGCTGCAGCCAAAAGTGCTGATTCTGGATGAGCCGACTCGTGGTATTGACGTTGGCGCCAAGGCCGAGATTTACCAGTTGATGCACCAGCTGGCAGCGAACGGCGTCGGCATTCTGATGATCTCGTCCGATTTACTGGAAGTGCTCGGCGTGAGCGACCGTATTCTGGTCATGCGCGATGGTCGAATCGTGGGCGAGTTCGATCCGGCGACGGCGACACAGGATGCGATTATCGCGCGGGCGACAGGCAATGACCCGGCGGAAATGGTGAGCGTGCGGGCAGGAGCGACTTCATGACAGCGGTGGCAACCACAACTCGACCGGCCCGGACAGGCCGCGTTCGCATTGGCAATCTGCTCCGGCGCAGCGCGGTTTTTCTCTTCCTCATTCTGCTGATGGCTTATTTCGCCTCGTCCTCTGACCGCTTCTTCACAACAGGTAATCTAATTAACGTTGCCCAGCAGAATGCCTCGGTCATTATCGTTACCGTCGGCATGACGCTCACCCTACTCACCGGCGGTATCGACCTTTCGGTTGGCTCGGTTGCCGCGCTGGCCGGCGCGATATCTGCCGGCCTGATCGTGCGCAACGGGCTACCGTTTGAGCTTAGCGCTCCGCTGACGCTGGCGCTTGGCTTCGGCCTCGGGCTGGTCAACGGCGGGCTGGTGGTGTTCGGCAAACTGCCGCCGTTTATCGCCACGCTGGCGATGATGGGCGTTGCGCGCGGCCTGACGCTTCTCTACACCGAAGGTCGCCCGATTTCCGGGCTGGGTGATACGTACACTTTCTGGGGGCGCGGCGTCGTTCCCGTGCCGCTGCTTGGCGATGTGCCCGCGCCGGTGCTGGTTGCGCTGGCGGTCGTGCTGGTCTTTGCCGCGCTGCTCAGCGCCACCCGTTTCGGGCTGCACATTTATGCCATCGGCGGCGGAGAGGAAACATCGCGTCTGGCCGGCGTGAACGTGAACCGCGTCAAGCTGCTTGTCTACGGCCTCAGCGGCATGCTGGCGGCGCTGGCGGGCATTTTGCTCACGGCGCGCCTGTTTTCGGCGCAACCGCAGGTCGCGGTCGGGCTGGAGCTACAGGCGATTGCGGCGGCGGTACTTGGCGGCGTCAGCCTCTTTGGCGGCGTCGGCAATGTCTGGTCGGCGGTTGTCGGCGGCTTCCTGATGGGCGTGCTCGGCAACGGCATGAACCTGCTGCGCATCGCTTCATACCAGCAGCAGATGATTCAGGGCGTGGTGCTGGTATTCGCCGTTACTGTCGATATGTACCTGAAGCGTCTGGAAGGGCGTTGATACAAGGGGCAGGGTGAATACAGGCGCGACCAGGCTCGACAAGCAGGCTTGAAAACGGCACAATATCGCGCTGGCCTCTCTGAATATCCTGTTGTGAGGAAGCGCAATGCAGCAGCGAATCACCGGCATCTTCAATATTCTGGCGACGCCGTTTGATGCCGAACTGAATGTCGATTATGACAGTCTGCGCCGTCTGGTCGAGTTTCAGCTCGAACTGGGAGTCGCCGGGCTTACTATCCTCGGTGTTCTGGGCGAAGCGGCGAAATTGTCCGTCGAGGAGCGCCGGCAGGTGCTCGAAACGGTCATCGACACGGTTAACGGCCGCGTTCCCGTTATTGTTGGTACGAGCCACGACGACCTCGATACCTGCATTGCGCTGAGTAAAGCCGCAGTTGACGCGGGCGCGGCAGGCGTGATGGTCGCGCCGCCGCGTATGCCGGGCGCGTCCGACGACGAGGTGATTGCGCTCTACGCGCGTATTGCCGATGCCATCAACCAGCCGATTGTTGTGCAGGATTTCCCGCCGGTCAACGATGTCTACATGTCTCCGGCGATGCTGGCGCGGCTTGCCGAGCAGGTTCCGTATGCCCGCTACCTCAAGCTGGAAGACCCGCCGCTGATGGAGAAAATCGGCGCTATCCGCGAACTCACCGATCGCTATGAGATTTTCGGCGGGCTGGGCGGCATGTTCCTGCTGGAAGAACTGCGGCGCGGCGCAACCGGCACGATGACCGGATTTGCCTTCAGCGAAATTCTGGTTGCCGTCCATGCCGCATTCAGCGCGGGGCGCATGGACGAGGCCGAGCGCGTCTTCGACCGCTATCTGCCGCTTATCCGCTTCGAGAACCAGCCTGTGATCAATCTGACGATTCGCAAGGCGCTGCTACATCGTCGTGGGGCAATTGCCTATCCCCATCTCCGCAAGCCTTTCACGCCGATCAGCGACGGGACGCAGCAGGAGATTGACTGGGTGTTGAAGCGCGTCGGCATCGACGACCCGACGCAGAAGCTGCAACTGCTGTAGTTTCGAGTTTGCTGCTCAGGCTTTGCCGCGCCGAACGGCGACGATTTCAGCCAGAATCGCCAGCGCGATTTCTTCCGGCGTCTGCGCGCCGATATCCAGCCCGATTGGCGTGCGAATCCGCGCCAGCGCCTCATCGGTGACGCCTGCGGCTTTCAGACGTTCGACCCGGAGTTGGTGCGTGCGCCTGCTGCTGAGAACGCCGATATAAGCCGCGTTGCTTTCAAGCGCGATCTGTAGCGCCGGGTCGTCGATCTTCGGATCGTGAGTCAGTACGGCGATATATGCATCCTGATCCAGCTCGAGTTGGGGTAGCGCGTGCTGTGGATACGCGTTCACAATCTGATCGACATCCGGAAAGCGCTCTTTGGTGGCGAATGCGCGCCGGGGATCGATGAGGGTGACGCGCATACCGAGCGCACGCGCCAGTTGTTGCAGCGCAATGCCGACATGGACGCCGCCAATGAGCACGAGATGCGGCCGGCGCTCCAGCACATCCACCATGACGCTGTAACCGGCCACCGTCTCGATACCGGAGAACGGTTTTGATGCCACAGCTGCCAGTGTGCCGGTCATCTCATCTGTTAATTCGGGCGAGGCGTAGACGATATCTCCATGACCGGCTACGGTGACGCGGCTGCCTGCCAGATCGCCATCCAGTACGGTCGCGGTCGCCAGCGCCACGTTATCCGCCGCGGCCTGCGTGATGGTCTGCCACCACGTCTCTGGCAGTGGCTCGACAAAAACGCTGATCGTGCCGCCGCAGGCTAACCCGACCTCCCACGCAGTATCATCGCTCACGCCGTAGCGCAGCAGCTTTGGCCGGCCTGTCTTAAGCGTTGCCAGCGCTTCCTCAACCACCGCGCTTTCAACGCAACCACCACTGACCGAGCCGGCCATAACCATCGACTCGTTGACGAGCATTTTCGACCCTGCCCGGCGCGGCGCTGATCCCCAGGTCGCCGCTACCGTCGCCAGCGCAACGCGCTGTCCATCTGCCCGCCATCGCTGTGCTGTTTCGGCAAGTTCGTTCATGAGATTGGTTTCCATAAGTCTTATTGCGCTGAAAACAGACCGGCAATGACCATGCTTCGGCGCGAGGATGACTTGGACAAGGACTGCCTGACGCCCCAGTTGTCATTGTAAACGCATCTTACGTCTTTGATTGTCTGAATTTTTGTAAGCTTATATAGATCCTGTAAAAAATCTGGCTTGCAATTTACGGATTAATGGACAGGGGCATAAAACAGTGATAAATGATAGTAGTCGCTCATGATATTTATCCGCTATCGCTTCGTCGAGCTTGTGAGGGATGAAACGGCAGGTGGCGCGGTGTGGTTTCAATCGAAAGCGACCCATCGACCCATGGCAGTCGTGTACGACCCTCGGCTTCGACACCATGACCGGTTTATGGTCGGAAGCCGTGAACACGCCGGTCAGGTTCGGGCGTAACCAGTAGTGAGCCCGAACGCAGGGCTGGCAAGCGTGCGGGTGGCGTCGAGTCCGAGGCTCTACGTCGCACTGGCCGGGTGTCTACGGTGTAACCGGGATATTCGTCTGTTCACTTCCATAATTTAATCGAGGAGACTATGACCAAGAAGATTCTCTGCTGCCTGTCCGAGTGGGGTTACTGGGGCGAAGAACTCATTGGCCCATTGGACGTCATTAACGAGCATGGCTATGAAATCGACTTTATGACGCCAACCGGCCAGAAGCCGCACGCGTTGCCGCCGAGCATGGAGCCGGGCTTTTTTGACGTACCGCTGAACAAGGTGGTGACCGACGAATATTACGCGCGTCGCACGCGTGAAGTCGAAGAATCGGATTTGCTGGACAACCCCATCAGTCTGAAAGACTGGTTCCCCGAGCGGCCCTATTTCAATCATCCCAACTTCGGCCACGACTTGGAAAAGTACTATAACGAGCGCGATAAGTGCTGGGAAGAACTGAAGAAGTACGACGCGTTGTTGCTTCCCGGCGGCAGCGGTCCGATGGTCGATATGGTGAATAACCAGCGGCTGCACGATGTCATCCTTGGTTTTTATCACTGGGACAAGCTGATCGTCGCGGAATGCTACTGCGTGACCGCGCTGGCGTTTGCCCGCGACTGGACCGAGCGCAAGAGCATCATCTGGGGACGCCACGTCACCGGCCATGCGCTGGAATATGACTACAAGGATGGCACGGGCTTTATCAAGACCCCGCTCAACTTCGGCCCGCCGTTTTATCCTCTCGAGTACATCCTGCGCGATGCGGTTGGCCCCGACGGGCAGTATCACGGCGGCGTTGGCCGGACGCTCTCGACCATTCTGGACTATCCCTTCCTGACAGGGCGCTCGACCCAGGACTCGCGGCTGGTTGGCGAGTTGATGGTCGAAGTTCTGGAAAACGGTCTGCGCCGTTACGGCTGGTAAGCCGGTCACCGTTACCGAGAAAGGTTGCTTAGTATGCCGGGTAAACCGGGACGCTATGCCATAATCGAACAGTTTCTGGCCGACGGGATCCACTATATGTTTGGTAACCCGGGAACGGTCGAGCAGGGTTTCCTGTACGCGCTGGAGGAGTACCCGGATTTTCACTACATCCTCTGCCTGCAGGAAACCATCGCGGTCGCCATGGCCGATGGCTATGCGCGGGTGACCAAGAAACCGGCGGTCGTACAGTTGCATAGCGGCGTCGGTCTTGGCAATGGCATTGGCATGATCTATCAGGCGAAGCGCGGCGAAGCGCCGCTGGTCATAATCGCCAGCGAGGCCGGCCTGCGCTATGACGCCATGGACGCGCAGATGGCCGCCGATCTGGTGGCGATGGCCGAGCCTGTGACGAAGTGGGCAACCCGTGTTGTCGATCCCGGATCGCTGCTTCGCGTGCTGCGCCGCGCCGTCAAGATTGCGTCCACGCCGCCGATGGGGCCGGTTTTCGTCTGCCTGCCGGCGGATGTTCTCGACGCGATCAACGACGAGCCTATCGTTCCGACCTCCATTCCGGCGACGAATACCATGCCGGTTGCCGAGGATATCGAGCGCGCGGCTGACCTGCTGGTCGGCGCTCAGCGCCCGATGATCATCATGGGCGATGGCGTGTCCTACAGCTTCGCTCAGGACGAACTGGCGCGGATGGCCGAGGTTCTGGGCGCGGAGGTCTGGGGCGCGAACTCGTCGGAAGTGAACCTGAGTTTCAAGCACCCGCTGTTCAAGGGCATGCTGGGGCATATGTTCGGCGCGTCCAGCAGCAAAATCACGACGCAGGCCGACGCGGTGCTGATCGTTGGCACCTACGTGTTCCCAGAGGTGTATCCGAACCTGCAGGGTGTTTTTGCGCCGGGCGCGAAGATCGTTCACGTCGATCTCAACGCCTACGAAATCGCCAAGAACTTCCCGGTTGACCTGGGGCTGGTCGCCAATCCGAAGCCGACGCTGGCGCTGCTTGCGGATGCCGTTGAGCGCAAGCAGACCGACGTCGACAAACAGGCCGCGCGCCAGCGGCTGGAGGCGAGCGCCAGAGCGAACCAGGAAGCGCTGGAGAAGCAGCTTGCCGCCGATGCCGAAGCGCGTGACAGCGTGCCGCTGCGGGCCTCACGCTTTATGGAAGAACTGGCGAAGCACGTGCCGGAAGACGTGATTGTCTTCGACGAAGCGTTGACCGTTTCGCCGGATGTCACTCGCTATCTGCCGCCAACGTTGCCGGATCATTTCTTCCAGACGCGCGGCGGTTCGCTCGGCGTCGGCATTCCGGGGGCGCTGGGCATCAAGCTGGCCCGGCCTGACAAGACGGTGATTGGCTTCACCGGCGACGGCGGCAGCATGTATACCATTCAGGCGTTGTGGACGGCGGCTCGTTATAACATCCCGGCGAAGTTCGTCATCTGCAACAACCAGAGCTATATGCTGCTGAAGCTCAACATCATCCAATATTGGAGGGATCAGATCAACGAGCCGATGCGGGACTTCCCGCAGAGCTTCGATCTGGATCGCCCGGTCGTGGATTTTGCAACGCTTTCACGATCCATGGGTGTGCCGGCCCTGTGCGTTGACCATCCCGATCAGGTCGAGGATGCCGTTCGTCAGATGATGGCGCATGACGGCCCGTTCCTGATCGATATGGTCATCAGTAACGCTGTACCTGGGGTCTGATTTGTCCGATGCGTTAGGCATTTGCCATATAGGGAGAGTTTATTTTGGCTGAAGGCGCAACGACCTACAAGTATAAGGACTTCTATGATCGCCAACTGCAGTATCTGGCCGATCAGGATGTCGACGGGCTGATCGACAATCACTACACGGAAGACGCCGAATTGCTGGGCTTCAACGTCCATGAAATCGGTCACGAGGCGTTGAAAAGGCACTTCCGCGAATATCTGCAGCATCTCGGCTACATCAAGCTGATCTCGACCGATCAGTACGTCGAGGGCCAGAATTCGATTCTCTTTGAAGCGACGGTGGAAACCGCCGGCGGAATCGCGCGTGTCTATGACGTATTTATCTTCCGGGGCGACAAGCTTTCACATCATTTCACCGGCCTTCTGGGCTTCACGCCGCACCAGCAGGCGAATGCCTAAACGGTAAAGCGACAGAAAGAATCCGGCCTCGGTTGGAAATGAGGGCCCGGCTCGTTCGGGCCAGGGCCTTCATCTTATTTGCGGCCTAGCGCGCCGGTAGCCGTTCCAGTTTGATGTGCCGGAGCGCATGACAGGAGATGAGACGTGGCAGCACCATTAACTGAAGCTGAAGTGAGGGATCTGGTTAACGACTGGTACGAGAAGCTGGACACGCACGTGCCGATGGTCGACATTTTGCCGTTGCTGCCCACCGACGGGCTGCTGCAGAAATGGCCGGAGGTCACCGCGAAGTCGCTGGCTGACTTTGAGGAGTGGTACCAGCGCGTCATTCGTACCTTTTTTGACGAAGTACACACCTTGCGCGAACTGAACATCAGCATTCGTCCCGGTGGCGATGTGGCGGACATCAAGCTGATCGTCTACTGGGAAGCCAGTGTGTGGAAACCGGGCGACCGCAATAGCCAGCGCATCATGATGGATGCCTATCAGACCTGGGAAGTTGTTCGTTCTCCGCAGACCGGTAAGCCGGTCATCAAAACGATCATCGTCGATCAGATCGTGCCAAAAGAGGGTTCTGCGTCGCTATAGCTATCAGGCAGGCGGTTCTGGCGGGCAGCACCGCGTCCTCTTCGCAGATTCGCTTTTTCGTAGCCAATGTGGAGACAACGGTCATGGCAAACACGGACCTCGTTCTACGCATGTATGATCTGTTCTCGAAAGGCGATATGGAAACGATCAAGCGGGAGTTGTTTCATCCGGACATGACCTGGAACATGCCAGGGCATCACCCGCTGTCGGGCAAGATGGAGGGTGTGGATGCGGTAATCGCGTTTTTCACCGCGCTGTTCCAGGCCGGCATCAGGGTGGACAACGTGCATTTCGGCGAGCTGGATGATGGCACTGTCGTCGAAAAGCACATGGGCCACGGGACAGTCGATGGCCAGGAATATCTGTTCCCGACCTGCACAACCTACGGCATCAAGGATGGCAAGATCTATGAGGTGCAGGTGCATACCGCCGACCAGCATAGTGTTGATCGTTACATGTGGGCGAAATTCAAGCTGAAGGGTATTCCGGCCCGTCTTGAAGGCAACTACTAGGCCAGGGAGGCGCGCAAATGGCACATGTGACCCCTGAGCTGGTCCAGAAAGCCTATGAGGCGCTGGCCAGTATGGATCCCGCTGAAATCGAAAAGTACTGGGCCGAAGACATGACGTGGCTGGTGCCCGGCCACAACCCGCTGTCGGGCTGGTATCACGGCAGGCAGGCTTTCATCGACTTCATGAAGCGCGTTGGCGAACTGTCCGGCGGCAGCTTCAACATGGAAACCATCACCGTCATGTGCAACGACGAGTACTCGTGTGACGTGACGCACAACAAGGGCAGCCGGGCCGGCGCACCGGACATCACGTTGGATATCGAAGTCGCGCACGTCCTGCGCTGGCGGGATGGCAAGGTCATCTCCGGCAAGGGAGCCATTTTTGGAGATGGCACCGACCAGTACGATCATTTCTGGTCGGCCAGGGTTTGACGCGCTTATGCAACAGGCTGGCTGGTGGCAGGCGTCTCGCAGTTTTGCGAACGCGCCTGCCCTGGCCGTTCCAGCCTTCCGTTACGTCCCGCCTCTTATGACGGAAGTGACGGCTAGCGCCACTCGGCAGTGATTTAACGATTTGAAGGATTCCTTCAATGCCGGTGATTACCGTTCAATTTATCAGGGACGTTGTGGCGACGCTGGAACAGAAACGCGACCCTGTTACCCGCCCGGTGAGCACGGTTGCCGGTATCGCCGGTGGGGCGACTCGCTCGTTTGCCTGTTGCCTGATCGATGAACCCGGACAACTGGAGTGTATCGCTGGCGTGCCGCCGACGGATTTGCTCTGCCTGACCAGCGAGAAACGTGCGGATGTTACCCGGCGTTTGCATGAACTGGTGCGCTCCGCTATCGCGCAAATGCGGCAGGGCCGCGACCGGAACGCCAATGCCATGCGGCGCAGCGTGGTGACTTAATAACAGGTCGG
This sequence comes from Chloroflexota bacterium, assembly GCA_003242205.1. GTDB lineage: Bacteria > Chloroflexota > Anaerolineae > Aggregatilineales > Phototrophicaceae > ZC4RG36. The sequence continues at coordinate 11,558 of QGUR01000050.1, forward strand.
CAGCACAACAGGCGCGAACGCACGATGAGGCGGCGCGCCTTTTTGTCGGACGTTCCTTTCCATGCGAAATCAGCTTAATTCACAGGCAGCATAAAAGGATAGGAGTACATGAACAACCGCGAAATCATCGAAGCGTATTACCGGTATGCCAATGCAGGCGATTGGATGGCCTGGTGCGACCTGTTCGCGGAAGACCAGGTGATGGACGAGCAGCTTGCCGGTCATATTGAAGGGTTGTCCACGCTGCGCGAGATGATGAAGGGCATGGGCGAAAACTATAAGGTGTTCCAGAACGTGCCCAAACACATCCTGATCGATGGCGATCAGGGGGCGGTCGTCTCGCATATTTCGGCGCGCGCCATGAAATATCCCGACGAGCCGATTGAGGCCGATGTCATGAATTACTTCCGCTTCAAGGATGGCAAGATCGTCTACATGGCGAACTTCCATGACTCGAAGCCGTTTGAGCCGTTCCTCCGTCAATTCAGCTAACGGCATTCAGGAATAGGACACCATGGCAAATTATGACTTCATCGTGGTCGGGGCCGGCGCAGGCGGCGCGGTAGTCGCCAACCGCTTGAGCGAAAATCTCGACGTAAAAGTGCTCTTGCTGGAGGCGGGGCCGGGACAGCTACCCGAGGCGGTGCGTATCCCGGCGGCATGGCCGACCCTCTGGCACACGGATCTTGACTGGAATTACGACAGCGTGCCCCAGCCGGGGTTGAATGGGCGCGAAGTATTCGAGCCGCGTGGCAAAGGTCTTGGCGGGTCGAGCAACTTCTACATCATGATGCACATTCGCGGGCATCCGTCGGACTATGACACGTGGGCCTATATCGGCGCGCCGGGGTGGTCCTACGAAGATGTGAATCCCTACTTCCAGAAACTGGAAGATCAGGAAGACGACACCAGCCCGTGGGCCGGTCATGGCGGCATGATCAGCCTCATCAACGCCAAGAACCACAACCCGAACCCGACATCGGCTACCTTCATCGATGCGGCTGTTGAGTTGGGCTACGAGCGTACCGAGGACTTCAACGGCCCGAACATGCTTGGCGCGGGCTGGCATCATCTCAACATCAAGGATGGCAAGCGCCATGGTGCGAACGAAGCCTATCTGGAGCCGATCATTGGGAAGCGCCCGAACCTGACCGTCCTCACCAACTCGATGGCGACAAGACTGCTATTCCGCGGCAAGAAAGTTACGGGCGTGGAGTATCGCAACGGTCGCCGCAAGGAAAAGGCTTATGCCGGTAAGGAAGTCATCGTCTGTGCAGGCGCGATCGAGTCGCCGAAGCTGTTGATGCTTTCCGGCATCGGCAACGCCGAGCATCTGCAACAGCATGGGATCGAGGTGAAGGTCGATCTGCCCGGCGTCGGCGAGAACTTCCATAACCATGTGCTGACAGGTCTCATCTACGAAACGAAAAGACCTGTGCCACCGCCCAACCTGAACATGTCCGAATCGGCGCTGTTCTGCAAGTCGGATTCCGGTTGGATGGGGCCTGACATTCAGATGGCCTTCGTGCATGTGCCGTTCGACATCATCATCGGCCAGAAGAACCCGAACGCGGTCAGCATTCTTCCCGGCGTCGTGCGTCCCATGTCGCGCGGGTGGATTCGTCTCGCAAGCAGCGATCCGACCGCCAAGCCGCTCATCAACGCCAATTACCTCGGCGTCGAGTCGGACGTGGATCGGCTGGTGTGGGCGGTCAAGCTGGGCCGCGAACTCTTCAACACCAAGGCTTTCTCCGAATGGACAACCGGCAAGGAGTTGCTGCCCGGGCCGAGCGTCAAGACCGACAAGCAACTGCGCGAGTTTGTTAAGAAGCGCTCGGACTCGTACCACCATCAGGCCGGCTCCTGCAAGATGGGTTCCGACGCGATGTCGGTGGTGGATCCCGAATGCCGCGTCTATGGCGTCGAAGGCCTGCGTATTGCCGACGCCAGTATCTTCCCGTTTGTGCCTTCGGGTAACTGCCATGCCGGTATTCTCATGATCGGCGAAAAAGTATCCGATCTGATCAAGCAGGCGCACGGCCTGCAGTAATGCACGCGCGTACAGCGGGGGCGTGATCGGCGTCCCCGCTTCGCTAACCGGGGAAATATCCATGAGACTGGAAGGCAAAAAAGTCGGTGTCTTGCTGGAGAGTGATTTCTACGAAGAGGAAATCTTCTACTACAAGCACCGTTTTGCTGAAGAAGGTATTGACCTGCATTTCCTGACCCGTCTGTGGGGCCAACCGTACCTTACGTTCAAAGGTCACGAATACCACATACCATTTGAATGTCACGAGAGCTTTGAAAACATGGACGACGAGACGCTGCGGAGCTTTTCGGCGATCATCGTGCCGTCGGCCATGGTGTCGGATCGTCTGCGCTATACCGAAGACATCAACAAGCTCGCACCAGCGGTTGAATTCATCAAGCGCGCGTTCGCGGAGCCAGACATCATCAAGGGCATTATTTGCCATGGTATGTGGCTGATTTCCCCCGTGCCAGAACTCGTTCGTGGGCGTCGTGTCGTCGGTCACATTAACCTGCTCGGCGACATTCGCAATATGGGCGCTATCTATACGGACGAGGACGTAGTTGTCGATGGCGATCTTGTGACGGCGCGCACCGGGGGACACTGCCATCTTTTCGCCCGTAAGATTATTGACATGATGTATGAGAAGGAGAGCGTGAAAGCATGAGCTTTTCGCACGTGGCGATTACCTGTAGCGACCCGATCGCGGTGGAGCGCTTCTATACAAAGCACTTCGGCTTCAAGCGTGCTCGCGTCATCCCGCTCGATAACGGCCAGATTGTGTTTTTGAAAGCCGACAATGTTTATCTCGAACTATTCGGCACGAACGAGCCGCGCCCGGTGCCGCCGCCGGAGAACGACGGTTATCCCTATCCGGGCTGGCGACACATTGCCTTTAAGGTCGATAGCGTTGACGCGCAACTGGAGCGCATGGGAGCCGACGCCCGGATTTTACTTGGCCCGCTCGATTTCGACGCGTTTATCCCCGGCTGGCGCACGGTCTGGGTGGCCGACCCGGAGGGCAATGTCGTTGAAATATCTCAGGGCTACACCGACGAAGAAAATCCGCCCGCGCTGGATTAGTTGATCCTAGAGCCACTAAGAGCGAGATAACTTATGAACAGCATCCGCGTTCCATTTTCAGACACCGTTGCCGGGTATGTGACCGACTTCGACGGCACAACATTTGGCGTTCGCAGCAGCGGCGGCGACGAGTATCGCGTTAAGCTGAAGGACAACACCTATGCCTATCTGATCCGCAATCTCGGCGAGCCATATGCTGACGCCACGGGGCAGATGCGCGACATGCTCACGCCCGGCCGTTACCTGTTTACCTATGGCATTTTCTACCCCGAGGGCGGCGAGCTGACATTCGAGGCGCAGTACCTGATTTTCGTTGGCCGGCGGCCCAATGAGTATCTGTTCGAGCAACCGGACTGGTGGGTTCGGCAGATCACAGCGCTGGGCAATTTCTATCTGAAGGCGCAGTTTCAGGGCAAGCCGATCGATTACCGCGATTACCGCACGACGATCACTCTGACGGGCGACAAGCCGACCGACAACTACCGCCAGGAAACCGACACGATTTCCCGTCTGGTTTATGGCTTTGCCTCGGCTTACCTGCTCACCGGCTACGAGCCGTTTCTGGAAGGCGCGGAGAAGGGCACCGAATATCTGCGCGAGCACATGCGCTTTTACGATATGGACGAGAACATCGTCTACTGGTATCACGGCATCGACGTGCACGGTGACCGGGAAGAAAAGGTGTTCGCGTCCGAGTTTGGCGACGATATCGACGCGATCCCGGCTTACGAGCAGATTTACGCGCTGGCCGGCCCGATCCAGACCTACCGCGTAACCGGCGACCCGCGTATTCTGCGTGACGCTGAACTGACCGTCGATCTGTTCGATCGCTTCTTCCTCGATACCGAGAAAGGTGGCTACTTCTCGCACCTCGATCCGGTGACGCTTGATCCGCGCAGCAATGCCCTTGGTCCCAACAAGGGCAAGAAGAACTGGAACTCGGTTGGCGACCATGCGCCCGCCTATCTGATCAATCTGTGGCTGGCGACCGGCGATGAGCGCTACGAGAGGATGCTGGAGTACACCTTCGATACCATCGCCAAATACTTCCCCGACTATGACAACTCGCCGTTTGTTCAGGAGAAGTTCTACGAGGACTGGTCGCACGACACGACGCACCTGTGGCAGCAGAACCGTGGCGTCATCGGCCACAACCTGAAGATCGCCTGGAACATCATGCGAATGTACGCCGACAAGCCGAAGCCGGAGTACGAAGAGCTGGCGCGGCGCATCGCGGCGACCATGCCGCTGATCGGCGGCGACCGTCAGCGCGGCGGCTGGTACGACGTGATGGAGCGTATCTGCAAGGATGGCGAGGAGTGGCATCGCTTCGCCTTTCACGATCGCAAGGCGTGGTGGCAGCAGGAACAGGGCATCCTGGCCTATCTGATCCTGTACGGTATTCTGAAAGATGAGGAATATCTCCGCCTGGCCCGCGAATCGTCGGCGTTCTATAACGCCTTCTTCCTCGACCACGACGATGGCGGCGTGTACTTCAACGTGCTCGCCAGCGGCATTCCGTTCCTGATGGGAACGGAGCGCTTCAAGGGCAGCCACTCGATGAGCGGTTATCACTCATTCGAGTTGTGCTATCTGGCGCAGACTTACACCAATCTGCTGATTACCAGGCAGCCGCTTGATCTGTACTTCAAGCCGTATCCAAACGGATTCAAGGACAACATTCTACGCGTCTCGCCGGACATTCTGCCGCCCGGCAGCATCACCATCGAGTCGGTGGAGATTGACGGCCAGCCGTATCCGTATTTCGACGCGAACGGCCTGACCGTCAAGCTACCCGAAAGCGACGAGCGTGTTAAGGTTAAGGTGCGTATCGCGCCGGCCAAAGGAGCTTAGACGGGTATGGATGTTCAAGTCAAAACGCTTGAAGACGGAATAACCCTTATCGAGCCGCATGGCGATATCGACGGCAGCACCGCGCCGCTGTTGCAGGAAAAGATCCTGGCGGCGGCCCAGCCGAACAGTCGCCTGCTGCTCGATATGAGTGGGGTCGATTTTATGTCCAGCGCCGGGTTGCGGGTCATGCTGCTGCTCTATCGCCAGATTTCCGGCAATAACGGGCGCGTTATTCTCGCGGGTCTCAACGAATCGATTGAGGACGCGATGTCTGCCACCGGGTTTCTAAAATTCTTCAGTACGGCGAAGGATCGGGAATCCGGCTTGCAGCAGTTGAGGCAGTGAGATAATGGATCGAATCGATATCTATCCCACTCACGAACATCAGGGATTCAAGCTCCGGGCGGGACAGGTGTTCCCGTTCGGAGCAACGCTTGTTCCCGGTGGCATCAACTTTTCGATCTTTTCGAGCAACGCGACCAGTTGCACGCTGGTGCTGTTTGAAAAGGGCGCGCCCGCGCCGATGGTCGAAATTCCGTTCCCGGACGAGTTCCGCATTGGCAATGTTTACGCCATGACGGTGTTCGACCTCGACTACGAGAATCTGGAATACGGTTTCCGGATGGATGGCCCGTGGGACCCGCAGGCTGGCCACCGGTTCGATCCGAGCAAGATATTGCTCGATCCGTATGCCAAGGTCATCGGCGGGCGCGATGTCTGGGGCGAGCCGCCTAACTGGGATGACATTTACTGGCATCGCGCGCGCCCGGTTCTCAATGACTTCGATTGGGAACATGACCGCCCGCTCGAAATTCCGATGGAAGATCTGGTGATCTACGAAGCGCATGTGCGCGGCTTCACCAGACACCCGTCGTCCGGCGTGCGTTCGCCCGGTACGTTCGACGCCATCCGCGAGAAGATTCCCTATCTCAAGGCGCTTGGCATCAACTGTATCGAACTGATGCCGATCTACGAATTCGACGAGTTTGAGAACAGCCGGGTGCACCCGGAAACCGGAGAACTTCTGCTCAACTACTGGGGATATAGCACGGTCGGCTTCTTCGCACCGAAGGCGGGCTACGCGGCGACCGGCAAGTACGGCATGCAGGTTGACGAACTGAAGAACCTGATCAAAGAGCTGCATGCCAACGGCATTGAGGTCATTCTCGACGTTGTTTTCAACCACACGGCTGAAGGCAACGAATACGGGCCGACGATTTCGTTCCGCGGCATCGACAACAAGACCTACTACATGCTGACGCCGGAAGGCTACTACTTCAACTTCAGTGGCACAGGCAACACGCTCAACTGCAACAATCCGGTCGTGCGCGGAATCGTGCTCGACTGCCTGCGCTACTGGGCGGCGGAGTACCATATCGACGGATTCCGCTTCGATCTGGCGGCAATTCTGGGCCGCGACGAGCGTGGCGTGCCGCTGACGAATCCGCCGCTGCTGGAACAACTGGCCTACGACCCGATCCTCGCCAAGTGCAAGCTGATCGCCGAAGCGTGGGATGCGGGCGGCCTCTATCAGGTCGGCTCCTTCCCGGCTTATGGCCGCTGGGCCGAATGGAACGGGAAGTATCGCGATGCCCTACGCCGCTTTCTGAAGGGCGATGAGGGCCTTGTGCCGGAAATAGCGACGCGTATCCTCGGTTCTCCCGACCTGTACGCCATGCGCGGGCCGACGGCGTCGATCAACTTCGTCACCTGCCACGACGGCTTCACGCTGATGGATTTGGTCTCATATAACAACAAGCACAATGAGGCTAACGGCGAGAACAACAACGACGGCGCGAACGACAACAATAGCTGGAACTGCGGTTGGGAAGGTCCGACCGATGACCCGGAGATCAACGCGCTGCGCCGCCGCCAGATCAAGAACGCCATCACGATCCTGATGGTCAGTCAGGGCGTGCCGATGGTGCTGATGGGCGATGAAGTGGGACGCACGCAGCAGGGCAACAACAATGCCTATTGCCACGACAACGAGCTGAACTGGCTCGACTGGTCGCTGGCGGAAAAGAACGCCGATCTCCTGCGTTTCTTCCAGCACATCATTGCGTTTCGCCACCAACATGTGTCGCTGCGAAACCGCTACCACCTGAGCCACACCGACTACGTTAACAGCGGTTATCCTGACATTAGCTGGCATGGCACCGAGCCGTGGCAGCCGGACTGGTCGGAATATAGCCGGACGCTGGCGTTCTGGCTATTGGCAAGGAACG
>QGUR01000363.1 GCA_003242205.1 Chloroflexota bacterium
TACAGCGAATGACCATTTGCGCCGACAGTCCGCTGCGTTCCCGTGCCGCGTAGTAACAGGCGGCTTGCAAATCGAAACGGCGAAACTTTTTCAGTTGCCACGCCTGTTCGCTGAGCCAGTTGCAAAGCGCGTTGGCCTGTTCCAGCGTTTGCAGAAGGTACGCCCGTTGTTCGTCGTCGGGCAGCAGCTTGGCCTGTGCGATGAGTTTCATGTATGAAAGGATAGCACAAATGATCGGATTGTGCAGCTGGCGCTTCGCGCCCCGTTTTTCCTCCCCACAGCTAAAGCTGGGGGCATCCAAACGAAGGTTTTGGTGAGAACGCCGCGCTGTGCCTCAGTATACCCTCGCCCCGTATTCGGCGGGCCTTAGCGCGGCTCCAGCCGCAGCGTTGTCGCCAGTGTATGCGGTTCGGCCATCGGCGGGGCCCACTCAGATTCGGCGTACTTCGTCAGGTAGGCGGTAGACACCTGCGCGATGGCCTGTGGATCGGTTTCGAGAATGGCGCGCGCCGGAATCCGGCGTTCCCCCGCGTGGATGGTGATATCCGGATGCGCCAGCACCGCCTGATACCACTGACCTTTAACGCCGTTGACCGAGCGGATGTAGACCGTATCGCCCACAACGACGATCCAGATGGTGCGGCGCATACCCGGCACTTCAACGTCGATCTCTTCAATTTCGCGGAACAGATCGAGAATCTCAGGACTGAAGGTCATGACCACGAAGCCTCTTTCTCTCTGGTCTGGCAACCCGGTCGGGCGTTCGTGCAGCGCCAACCGGCGCGATCAGCTTACGCGCGCAGTTTCCCCAATGGCCTTGAGCGCTTCCTGAGCGGCATGCGCGCCGGTGGCAAGATCGACGCCTTCGGTGCAGCCCTCCACCACCGGGCTGTAACCCGACAGCAAGCGCCCGGCGATGTACAAACGATCCAGTACCGGCTTGCCGTTCTCGTCAATCGGACGCAGTTGAGCGTCGGTGGCGATGCCCGCGAAATGAACCGGCTGCGCCTGCCCGGAGAGCAGCGGATGCGGGAACCAATCACCTTCCGGCGTCTGGCTGACCGGTAGATTGGCAACCGGCTCGACAATCTGCTGGCGGTAATTTGTTTCCAGCCCGCCGCCATACAGACCGCCCGTCGCCAGAATGACCGCTTCGCATCGGATCGTCCGCGTCCTGCCATTCGCCGTCTGAATGTTTACGCCCGTCACCCGGCCCTGCTCGCACGCCAGCCCGACGACCTGAGCGCCGAATGTCTGCTGCACGCCACGCTCCATCAGGGCAACTTTCAGCGCCCCGAACAGCCGCAGCCCCGGAACCGACGGCGGCAGCGTCGGGATTTCGAGAATTGGAACGCCGAGCGCGTCGGCGATGCGGGCGCGGGTTGTGGCCCTGAACCCAAGCACGGCGGGAAAGGCGACGACAGTCGCGCCGTCCAGACGGGGCTTCACCTGCCGCGTCAGCATGTCCAGCCCTTCGGGCCGGTCGAGCAGGTTGGCCACATCGACGGGCCACTCGTCAAAGACGCCGGTGCGCTCATGCAGCCGGATGTCGATGGCATTGGCGTCGTAGCCGGCGTTACGGAGCGTGCCAGCGACGAACGGCGCGTAAAAGTCGCGCCACCTGTCGATCCCGACCACCAGCACTTTGTCATCAGATCGCAGCGAACGCAGAACGCTGCCGGCGGCAAAAGCGACCTGTCGAGGCCGCCCGCTGCCGGTCAGCGCGTGGAACGCGCCGCCCGATTCGGGCGCGCTCAGGCCGATGACCCGGTGCAGCGCGTTCAGGCCACGCGCCAGCGACGACGCCGCGCGCGCGTAGGGATGCCTCTCATCCCCGGCCAGCGCTTCGACATCGCCCACTTCGATCCAGCCCGGATGCACGGGCAGCGCCCCCTGACCCGCCGCGACCAGTTCGACGCGCGCGCCCAGATCGGCAGCGACCAGCGCGGCGGTCAGGCCCGCCAGCCCCGCGCCGACCACCACCACCTTCGGCCCGGTCTGCCGGCGCTGTCCGGCATCCGGCGTTTCAATCGTTTCGGGTTCAAACGCGGGCGGGCGTTGTACGGGATCGGCAGCGGTCACGCCCAGCATACGCCCGTAGATATGCTCTGCCAGCAGCGCCTGACGCAGATTGTGGCCCCACAGCAGCGGTTTGACGCCGCCAAAGCGCCGCTCGACGAATTCGGCCAGCAGTTCCTGCGTGTGCTCGACCGTATCGTTCACCAGTTCGTAGCGCAGCGCGGCAGCGCGGTAGGCGCAGAAGCCCCCCTGACACGGCCCCATGCCCAGACGGAGGTCGCGCCGCAGGTCATTGAGCGTTACGACATCGCCGGTTTGCAGCGCTTCGGCGATCTGCGGCGCGGTCACCAGTTCGCACTCGCAGATCAATGGGCCAGGCATTTTGCCATGTTCCACACGGTCGAGGCGACCGCGCAACTGGTGGAAATGCGGGCGCGCGTTCGGTTCGGGCGCGGGAAGCGCCGTCGTGGCGGTTGTGCATGGCGCGCTGACGCCAAGTTTGGCGCAGGCGACATCGGCGGCTTTTTCGGCCATCAGGCGGAACGTCGTCAGCTTGCCGCCGACGACAGAAATGAAACCTTCGACGCCTTCCGCAGCATGGTCGAGCACCGAGAATGTGCGGGCCGCCTCCCGGCCCTGCGCCTCGACATGGGGATCGTACAGAGGCCGGACGCCGGCCCATGCGCGCAGAACGCGTGCGCGGCTAATGCCCGGCGTCATGACCTCGGTCTCGCTCAGGATGCGTTCGACTTCCCAGCGTTCGACGCGTGTGTCGCCCGGATCGTCGGTCGGAACCGATGTCGTGCCGGTCACGCTGACCGTGCCAACCGGCACAAAAATGTCGCCATCGCCGGGGGATCGCAGGCGATTGATGACGGTATTCACCCAGCGCACGTTGAAAGCCAGCATCGCCCCACGGCTGAGACGCATGCCGATTTTCACACCGGCCAGCGCCGCGACCTGAGCAGCCCACGGCCCGGTCGCGTTGACGACCAGAGCGCACGAAATATCGACCGTTTCGCCATTCCGCAGGTTGGTCATGCGCGCGCCAACGATGCGGTTTCCTTCCATGTGGAAACTGTCGACGCGATGATAGGTCAGGAACTTGCCGCCCGCCTGTTCGCTGGCCTGTTGCAGCGCGTGCGCCAGATCCCACGAGTCACACGAGCCGTCCGGCACTTCATAGGCGGCGCGGATTTTCGGATTGATCGCCGGTTCGCGCTTGCGCGCTTCTGCTACGGAAACAGCGCGGGTGGGAATGCCGACCGCCGCGCACGCTTTGAGCCACGCTTCGGCGTACTCGTCGCCGTCGCCGGGGCAGAGAATGAACAGGCCACCCGTGTCTTCCAGAGCATGAGGCGCGATGCGGCGCAGGATCATGTTCTCGTCGATGCACTCTTTGGCGCTCTCCGGGTCTTTGACGGCATAGCGCCCGCCCGAATGCAGCAGGCCATGATAGCGCCCGCTGGTCCCGGTCGAAAGGTCGCCCATCTCCGCGACCACTACCCGCACGCCACGCAGCGCGAGGTCCCAACCCAGACCTGCGCCGGTCGCGCCGCCGCCGATGACGAGCACATCTGTTTCCATGATTGCCATCCCCGTTCCTCGCGGCCACTCTCGGCTGATTATGCCCAATTTTGCCTCGCCCCGCATGTCGTTGGACTCAGTGGCGCGGGCCGGTGATCATCCGTCTACAGCACACCCCTTACCGTGTGGTATGCTTTCGGCTTTGCCCGAATGGTTAGCCCGAACAGGCGTCCAACGTGTATCGAGAACGACAACCGTGGGAATGGTTCGCGCTGCTGGCCGTGCTGGCGCTGGCGGCGTCGCTGCGTTTCGGCTGGCCGGGCGTCAACTCGTTCGCCTTCGATGAAGCGCGACTGAGCCTGATCGCGCTGCCGATGGCACGCGCGGGCGAGTTCGCCACGCTCGGCATGCCGTCGTCGGCGCGCGTGCCCAACCTCCCGGCGGCGGCATGGATTTACGCGCTGCCTTACGCCATCTCGCCCGACCCGCTGGTCGCCACGCTGTTCACCGGCCTGCTCAGCCTGATCGCCGTTATCATGACGTGGCATCTCGCCCGCCGAGCGTGGGGACTGCTGCCCGCGCTGGTCGGCGCAACCGTCATGGCCGCGTCGCCCTACGC
>QGUR01000051.1 GCA_003242205.1 Chloroflexota bacterium
AAGGGAGAGTCCCGGCCCGCCGATAGCGCGTATAACCCGAAGCCGCCGGTATAGCTAAACAGGTTGAGACAGCGTACGGGCGTGTCCGGCTGCGCGGATTTGCGCTGCGCCACGAGTTCGGCCAGCAGCGCCCGGTTTTCACGCTGGTCGAGGTAGAAACCTGTTTTGTGGCCTCGGACCAGATCGACATAGAAGCGGCGGCCATATTCCTCGATGGCGATGTTTCCGGGCGGCTCGTCACCTTTGAGCACGGCGCGGGCGGGTTTCAGCCCTTCTTTCCCACGTACATCGACGTCGCTGCGCTCGTAAATCCCACGCGGGGCGACAATATCCCACAGCAGTTCCGCCAGCATCTGCTTGCGTGCGTCGATGCCGAGCGTGAGCGCCTGCACGACCAGCCAGCGGTCGTACTGGTCGACAATCAGCCCGGGCAGATAGTCGTTTTCCGCGTTGACGAGGCGCAGGGCGTTGGACGCTGCCCGTGTTCCACTGCGGTAGCGGGCCTGAATGGCGCGTTCCAGTCTGTCCCGCCACCACGTGTCATCAATCGATTCGTCTTCCCACGTCAGGATACGCACGACGATCTGCGAGCGCGGGTTAAATGTTCCCCGCGCTAAAAATGAGCCATCGCGCCGGACAACGGTGACGATGGCTCCCGGTTCCGGGTTGCCCTCAATGCGCTCAATTGCGCCGGAAAAGATCCACGGATGGCGGTTCAGAACCGGCTTTTCACGGTCCGGTCGGATGATTACGGTTGCGGTCAAGAGCAGACTCCTCGGCCAGTGCCGGTTCAGGAGGCAGGTGGTTCGTTATTCACCTGCCAGTTTTCGCAGTTCTTCTTCGCCGATCATCGGCACACCCAGTTTGGCCGCTTTATCGGCCTTGCTGCCGGGAGAATCGCCAACGACGACATAGCTTGTTTTCTTGCTGACGCTGCTGGAAACTCTGCCGCCATGCGCTTCGATCAATTTGGTGGCTTCGTCGCGTGTCAGGTTGGGCAGCGTGCCGGTGAGCACAAACGTCAGGCCGTCAAGCGAATTGCTCTTCTTCTGCTTTTCTTCGGCGCGCATGTTGACGCCCGCGGCCCGCATTTTATCTAGCAATTGCCGGTTGAACGGGTCGGCAAACCAGTTGGCGATGCCCGGCGCGAGTACCGGCCCGATGCCTTCGATATCCTGAAGTTCTTCCACCGAAGCCTTTTCCAGCGCTTCAATCGAGCCGTAACGGTCGGCCAGCACGGCGGCGACGGTGCTGCCGACGCCGGGAATGCCAAGCGCGGTGATGAGTTGTGCCAGCGGGCGGTGGCGCGCTGCCTCAATCGCGGCCAACAGGTTATCGACCTTCTTCTCGCCGAAACGCTCCAGTTCCAGCAGTGGCTCGCGCTGAAGCGTGAAAATATCGGCGGTATCGCGGATGAAGCCCTTGTCGATCAGCGTCCTGACTGTTTGCGGGCCCATGCCTTCGATGTCCATCGCGCCGCGCGAGACGAAGAATTCGACCTGACGGTAAATGCGCTCCGGGCAATAGCGATTGGGGCATAGATAGTCGACTGCGCCTTCTTCCTGCACCAGCGGCGTCTCACAGAACGGGCAGCGCTCCGGCGGGGTGATCGGGATCTCGTCGCCATCGCGCAGCTCGACCACCGGCCCGACCACGTATGGGATAACATCGCCCGAACGTTGCACGACGACGATGTCCCCGATGCGAATATCCAGCTTTTTCACCATGTCGTAATTGTGTAAGCTGGCATTGCTGACGGTGACGCCACCGATAAAGACGGGTTCCAGCACAGCGTTCGGCACGACACGACCCGTACGCCCAACATTGACCTGGACGGCGGTCAGACGGGTTCGCGCTTCGCGTGGGGGGAATTTGTAAGCAATCGCGCCACGAGGGTCTTTTCCCACAACGCCCAGCTCGGCGGCGATGCGCAGGTCATTGACCTTCACCACAATGCCGTCGATTTCGAAATCCAGCGAGTCTCTGCGGGATTCCCACGTGGGTATTTGCTGGATAATGTCGCTTAAAGTGGGAAATAATTCGCTTCCGGGAGCGATTGGAAAGCCCATATCCCGCAAGTATTCCAGTATATCCCACTGTTTATCCAGCGTTATCCCCACACTATCGACGATGCCGTAGAAGAATGCCGATAGCGGGCGGTTGGCGGTTATGCGGGAATCTTTTTGCTTGACCGCACCGGAAGCGGCATTGCGCGCATTCACATACACCGGCAGCCCCGCCTCGATCTGCCGTTGATTGAGCGCCTCGAAGTCATGCTTGAGGAATAGAATTTCGCCGCGCACAAACAGGCGCTCCGGCGGTTTGGGGCCTGTGGGATTGAGTGGGATACGAAGCGGGACGCTGCGGATCGTACGCACGTTCGCGGTTACATCGTCGCCGATGATGCCGTTGCCGCGCGTTGCCGCCCGAACCAGCACGCCGTTGGCGTATTCCAGCACCACGGTCAGGCCGTCGAGCTTGGGTTCCAGTGTGTAGCTGAGCTTGGTTCCCGCCGGTAGCAGGCGCAGGTTGCGCTCTTCCCAGGCAATGAGGTCTTGCTCCGAGAAGGCATTGCTCAGACTCAGAATCGGCGCGGGATGGCGAACTTTGGGAAATTCTTCCGAGAGATCGCTGCCCGCGCGCTGGGTTGGCGAATCGGGCGTGATCAGCTCCGGATGTTCTTCCTCGATCTGCCGCAGCTCGTTGTAAAGCTGGTCGAACTCGGCATCGCTGACCAGCGGCGTGCTGAGCACGTAATAGTAATAGGCGTAGCGGTGCAGCAACTCGCGTAATTCCGCCGCGCGGCGGGCGGGATCAGACTGCATGAAACGCTCCTCGTCGTAGTCTGGACACCAACGCTTGACTTGCTAGGTCAGGTGTTCGCAGTAACCGGAATCTCATCCTATTTTCCGTCTCAAAATCCTGTTTTGGGATTTGGAGAAAGGCAGGGGGCAAGGTTCCGTTCGTCACTGCGAGTCTACGTTGCTGTACGGCAATCCACATTCACTTGCTCTGGTGGTTGAAACAACGGGCTTTTTAACGGCCTTATGGCGCAATAACTCTCAACACATCCTGCTGGCCGTCATTTTCTACCGCCCATCCGGTCTGGGTTGGATCGTTGACGCCGCGCAGGTTCCACCATGTCAATGTACTGCCACTCTCATTGGTCGTCTGCGGCCCGCCGATGACCACAAAGCGGTCGCCGACATTCGCCTGAAAGAGAATGCGGGATGAAGTTCCCGCGTTTTCGCGCACGTTGAGCCGTGACAGGCCGACATTGATGACCTCGACAGTTGCGCCAACGGTGATGCTGGTTGGCGTCGGCGTGAGGGCGGTCGTCGGCAGCAGCGGCCCTTCCAGCACGAACGTCGGCAACGCGTCGGGCTGAACCTGAACGGCAGGCAGCGCCGGCAAGGCGTCGTCCTGCTGCGCGCTGACTACCGGCGTTTCCGACGGCACGGCGGTGATGATGACGATTCGCGGTTCGCCGCCTACACCTGCGTTGCCGCCGAGCGATATGACCAGAAACACGATCGCCCCCGCCAGCGCAACGACAATCACCAGCATCAGCGCGACCGACCACGCGGGCAGGAAAAGACCGCTGTCCTTGCGCTGCTGCACGCGACGCCGGGCGCGGCGCTGTTCCGCCGGTGACAGGGTTTCGCTTGCGCGAAAGGCATCGGCCTGCCGCTGCTCGCGCCGGAGTTCGCGGTCGGTTGCTACGCGAACATGGCCTCGCTCTCCGGTGGGCGGGGGCGGCGGGATTGACATGGGCCGCGTCGGCATCGGGTTCCGCTGCGTGCTGTCGAGATCTGCCGGATCGGCGTCCGGACGGTATGGCCTGTCAGGCATGGCTCATCGTCCTCGCTGGTGCGTCCATTCGAGAAAGCGCTCGAGCGGCCAGGTGTTCAGTACGGACGGCGCTTCGACCCAGCCACGGCGGGCAGTCATCACGCCATAAAACAGCAGGTCCATTTCTGAAGCGCGGTGGGCATCGGTGTTGATGGCGAGCGGGATTCCCATTTCGACGGCTCGCCGGGCATACTGCGCTTCGAGGTCAAGCCGGTGCGGGTTGGCGTTGATTTCCAGCGCAATGCCGGAGGCTTTGGCCGCTTCAAACACCGCGTCCATGTCCAGGTCTGCCGGTTCGCGGTTGGGAATAAGCTGGCCGCGCGGGTGTCCGATCAGATCGACGTGCGGGTTATTGATGGCGTTTAGCAGCCGGGCCGTGATCTGCTCGCGCGGCTGGCGTAGGCTCATATGCAGCGACGCGACGACAAAATCCAGCTTTTCCAGCACTTCGTCCGGGAAATCCAGCGTGCCATCGGCGTTGATTTCCATCTCTGTGCCATGAAAGACGCGAATTTTGCCGTTCATCTTCGCGTCTACCCGGCGGATTTCTTCCTGCTGTGCCATCAGCCGCTCAACCGTGAGGCCGTTGGCAACGCCCAGACTGTAGGAATGATCGCAGATGACGATGAATTTGCGCCCGCGCTCGTAAGCAGCCTGCGCCATCTGCTCGATGCTAAGCGTGCCGTCGCTCCATGTGGTGTGCATATGGAGGTCGGCGTGAATGTCCTCCAGCGTGATGAGTTTGGGCAGGCGACCTTCGAGCGCAGCTTCGATCTCGCCCCAGTCCTCGCGGATTTCCGGTGGGATGTAGGGCATGCCGAGGTGCGAAAACACCTCTTCTTCGGTCGCGCACAGGATTTCTTCGCCGCTTTCGACGCGCGTAAGCGAAAACTCGTTCAGGCTGAGACCGCGCTTCAGAAACAACTCGCGGATGTGGATATTGTGCGCCTGACTGCCGGTGAAATGATGCAGCGCCGTACCCCAGCGCGCTTCCGGCAGCACACGTAAATCGACCTGCATGCCGTTATGAAGCTGTACCGACGACTTCGACGGGCCATGATCGAGCACCTGCGCGACATTGCTCATGGTCACGAAGCGCTCCATGATCGGGTCGGGGTCATCGCTGGCGATCAGCAGATCGATGTCGCCAATCGTGGGGCGGGCGCGGCGGATGCTGCCCGCAACAGAGCCGAATTTCGCTTCGTCCAGTTCCAGCAGGTATTCAAGAATCTCCTGCGCCAGCGGGTAGGCGATGCCGAGCGGCGTGCGCCCGGTTTGCTGGCGGCGCAGCGCTTCGATGCCTTCGAGGATACGCTGCTCGGACTTCGCGCCCATGCCGCTCATCGCGCGCAGCTTGCCCGCTTTTGCCGCTTCCTCAAGCTGCTCGATGCTGGTGATGCCGAGTTCCTGCCACAGACGTTTGGCGCGCTTGGGGCCGACGCCGCTGATGTGCAGGATATCCAGCACGCCGAGCGGGATTTCGGCCTTCAACCGTTCGTATAGATCGACCGTTCCGCGTTCCAGAAGCTCCTCGATTTTCTCAGCGAGCG
Organism: Chloroflexota bacterium; assembly: GCA_003242205.1. Lineage (GTDB taxonomy): Bacteria > Chloroflexota > Anaerolineae > Aggregatilineales > Phototrophicaceae > ZC4RG36. Next base: position 5,403 of record QGUR01000051.1, read on the forward strand.
TCTTGCCGATGCCGGGAATGGTCTGAAGCTGGCCCTCAGCGGCAAGGGTTTGCAGGTCCTGTGGGGTTTCGCGGATTGCTTCGGCGGCGCGACGATAGGACAGGACGCGGTGGACAATCTCGCCCTTAATTTCCAGCATGTCGGCAATATTGTCGAAAATTCGCGCGATTTCGCGATTGGTCAGCGTCACTGTTCGTCGCTCCATTCGGGAAGGCCGGGAAACTGTAGAACGCCTGTGTCACGCCTGATTATACAGCGTGCCTGCCGACAGGAAAAAGCACGGGAGCCGTGCGTTAGGGATACGGCGCGAACTTCTCTCACCCTTTGTCGCCGCCGCAACCAATCGCGGGCAGAGTACGTACTGGAGCCTGTGTGCCGGGTAACCCGACAGGAGGCATCACCACCTATGGTCAGAATACAGAAAGCGCTCATGCTCGTCGGGCTTATCGCCATGCTCTCGGTCGCGCCTGTAACCGTGCTGGCGCAGGACGCGGATGCAACTTCTGTACTCAGCGGGCTTGAGGGCGGGACGGTCGGCGTGGCCGAGGCAAATGGGCTTGAGATCGTATACGAGCGCTTTGGTTCCGAAGATGCCGAAGCGATCCTGTTCATTGCCGGGACAGGGCAGCAGCTTATCGAATGGCCGCTGGAACTGGTCACGACGCTGGTGGACGAAGGCTATCAGGTTGTGCTTTTCGACAACCGGGACGTTGGGCTTTCGACGAGGCTGGAGGAGGCGGGCGCGCCGGACTGGGCGGCGATCTTTACCGCGCTGGCGACCGGACAACCGCTGCCTGTAGCCTACACCTGCAAGGACATGGCGCAGGATGCAATCGGACTGCTGGACGCTTTGAATATCGAGCAGGCGCATATCGTTGGTGCGTCGGGCGGGGCGATCATCGCGCAGGCGCTGGCGGCGACCTATCCAGACCGTGTTCTTTCGTTGACGCTACTCATGGCGAATTCCGGCAATCCCGAATACCCGCTGCCGGCTAATCCTGAACGCATGGCGACCGCGCCGCAGGTTGCGCCGCCTGCTGGCAGCCCGCTGGAAGCCATCATCGAGTACCGGATGCAGGTGGCGCGGGCCTTGAGCAGCCCGGACTTTCCAGTCGACGAGGACACGCTAAGACAGCGGATTACGCGGGCAGTTGAGCGCTCGTACTATCCCGTTGGCTCCGACAGGCAGGGCGCGGCGGTTCTCATCCCTGCGTATGACGAAATGCGTGCCATGCTGGGAAGCATCGACGCGCCGACCGTCGTTATCCACGGCAGCGCCGACCCGCTCGTGCCGTATCAGCTTGGTGAAGATGTTGCCAGCGCGATACCGGGCGCGGAGTTTGTTTTGGTCGAGGGCATGGGCCACGAAATACCGGATGAACTGGCGCTCTTGGTTGCTGAGGCGGTCAAACGCGTGGCGGCAGAGGCGTAAGGCGGGGCAGGCGAAGACTGAGATGCGCCATGAAACTTCTTCCAACCGCTTGACAACCCGGGCCAATCTGATTACGCTATGCACCAACAACCTGATATCACGCAACAACGTTGATCTGGAAAAGTAGCCATCAAAGCGGCGTTCAGAGAGCCGCTACCTGCTGTGAATGCGGTACGTGCGCGGGTGGTGAATGGGCCAGGGAGTTGTGTGGGCAAACGCCTTTCGGGCCAGTAGTCCACACCGGAAAGCGCCACCGTTATCAGGGCGCAGGGTATCGCGGCACAATCGTTGTGGCCGCCGTACCTGCAATGAGTGTTCCGGCTATTCGCGTATTTGCGTAACGCTGGAAAACCAAGGTGGCACCACGGGAAACCCCATCTCGTCCTTGACTACGAGGTGGGGTTTTGTATTTACCAAGACCTTGGGAGCGTGCAGCATGACGTTTTCTCCAGTGATGCCACAAGTCCGGACGGACATCAAACCGACACGTGACGACGTGCGGCGGCTGTTCGAACAGGGCGATCTCGTTCCGGTCTACCGCACGCTGCTGGCCGATCTCGAAACACCGGTATCGGTCTACCTCAAACTCGCTCAAACTGGCATGGTATCGTTCCTGCTCGAAAGCGTCGAAGGCGGCGAGCAGGTCGGGCGCTACTCGTTTCTGGGCGTCAATCCCAAAGGCGTCATCACGGTTAAGGATGGCGTCGTCACGCGCACGCTGCACGGCGAAACGACCACCCGGCCGCTGGCAGAGGGCGAAGACCCGCTCGACCCGATCAAGCGGGAGTTCCAGCGCGTTAAGCCGGTACGGCTGAGCGGTTTGCCTCGTTTCGTCGGCGGGGCGGTTGGTTTCATCAGCTACGACTTCGTGCGCTATGTCGAGCGCCTTCCCGAAACGGCGCGCAAGGTGCTGGAAGTGCCGGAAACCGCCTTCATGCTGGTCGATACGCTGGTCATCTTCGACCACGCCAAGCACCAGTTACTTGTGCTTGCCAACGCGCATAATACCGGCGATCCTGATGCCGCTTATGATGACGCGCTGGAACGCATCGAGCGTATTGTCTCGGCGCTGAACCAGCCGCTGCCCGACTTGCCGAAGGTCGTGGCTTCTGCCAGTAGCGACCTGCAATCCAACATGACGCGCGAGCAGTTCATGGAAAATGTCGTGCGTGCCAAGGAGTACATCAAGGCGGGCGATGCTTTCCAGATTGTGCCGTCGCAGCGATTCGCCGGCCAGACGAACGCGCCGGCGCTGTCGATTTACCGCGCGCTGCGGGCGCTCAACCCTTCGCCCTACATGTTCTTTCTCAAATTCAGTCAGGACGAGACGCTGATGGGCGCTTCGCCGGAAACGCTGGTGCGGCTGGAAGACGGCGTCGCCATGATGCGGCCCATTGCCGGAACGCGACCACGCGGCGAGACCGACGAAGAAGACCAGCGTCTGGCTGATGAATTGCTTGCCGACCCGAAGGAGCGCGCCGAACACGTCATGCTGGTCGATCTGGCGCGCAATGATCTGGGCCGGGTGTGCGATTACGGCACGGTCAAGGTCTCGAACATGATGTATATCGAGCGCTATTCCCATGTCATGCATATCGTGAGCCAGGTCGAGGGGCGGTTGCGTTCCGGCATGGACGCCTTCGATCTGGTGCGCGCCTGTTTCCCGGCGGGTACGCTGACCGGCGCGCCGAAGGTTCGCGCCATGGAGATTATTGAAGAACTGGAAGGTGAGCGCCGGGGGACGTATGGCGGCGCGGTTGGTTATTTCAGCTTTGACGGTTCGATGGATACCTGCATCACCATTCGTTCGGTGCTAATGCAGGGCAACACCGTTTATTTGCAGGCGGGCGCGGGCATCGTCGCCGACAGCGACCCGGCCACAGAATATCAGGAGTCTGTCAACAAGGCCCGCGCGGTTGCGGTCGCCATTCAACGCGCCGAGCAGGGATTGGTCTAAGGGAGGTGCCATGCCAGTTAACCGGGTGGTGTTGATCAGGCCGGGTGAAACGGATTGGAACCGGCAGGGACGGTGGCAGGGCTGGGTTGCCACGCCGTTGAACGAGCACGGCAGGCGGCAGGCGCGGAAGCTGGCGCGCTTCGTCCGCAATATCGGCATGACCGCGCTCTATTCCAGCGATCTGCGGCGGGCGGTTGAAACGGCGGAAATCATCACCGAACACCTGCCGTTTGAGCCGATTTACGATCCCCGCCTGCGCGAGCGCAAAATCGGCGAGTGGCAGGGGCTGACGCTGGATGAAATGGCAGCGTGGTATCCCGAGGCATACGACCGGTGCATTAACGATCCGGAGAATTTCCCGGTTCCCGGCGGCGAGTCGCGCAATGATGTGCGTAAGCGCATCGTGCCATGTTTCGAGGAAATCGTGGCGCAGGCTGATGGCGAGGCGGTTGGCATTCTCTCGCATACGACTGCCATGAAAGTGTTGCTGCTGTACCTGCTGCCGGAATGTGATGAGCGCGAAATCACATTCACCAATACATCGGTCACGACGCTGGCGCGCGATGGCGAGCGCTGGCGGCTTGTGGCGGTGAACGACGTCATGCATCTCGAAGGACTGGAAACGAAGTCCGTTGGCGAACTGGAGTACGGGCCATGATTCTGGTGATCGATAACTACGACAGCTTTACCTACAACCTTGTCCAGCAATTGGGCGAGATGGGCGCGGAGATTGAGGTCGTGCGTAACGATCAGACGACGCTCGACGAGATACGGGCGCTCGCGCCGTCGCACATTCTGATCTCGCCGGGGCCGGGCACACCGGAAGATGGCGGCGTGTCGCTCGACGTGATCGCGCAGTTCGGGCCGACGACGCCGATCCTTGGCGTGTGTTTGGGGCATCAGTGTATCGGGCAGGCGTATGGCGGCGTCGTGCTGCGGGCCGCACGGCAGATGCACGGCAAGACCAGCATGATCTATCACAAGGGCGACAGCCTGTTTCGGGGCCTGCCAAATCCGTTTGAGGCAACGCGCTACCACAGCCTGATTGTTGAAGAAGCCAGCCTGCCGCCGAGCCTCATCGTGACTGCCTTCACCGATCAGGGCGAGATTATGGGCCTGCGCCACCGCGAGTATCCGGTCTTTGGCGTGCAGTTTCATCCTGAAAGCATTTTGACCACTTACGGCCCGCGCATCCTCAAAAACTTCCTTGAGGTTCGCGCGCCTGTGCCGGTGAATTAAGCGAGTTTGAGTATGACGGCGGAACCAGCGATGGACATTCAACGCGCAATCGACATCCTGAGCCGCTTCGGGCATTTGCAGGTTGACGAAGCCGAAGCGGTCATGAACCAGATCATGAGCGGTGGCGCGACCGACGCGCAGATCGCTGCCTATCTTATGGGCCTGCGCATGAAGGGCGAAACGCAGGATGAGATCACCGGCAGCGCCCGCGCCATGCGTAACATGGCGCAGCGCGTGCCGGCGTCCAACGGGGCCGACCTGCTCGACACTTGTGGTACGGGCGGCGATAAATCCGGCACGTTCAATATCAGCACGACGGTCGCCTTTGTCGCGGCGGCGGCGGGCGCAAGGGTCGCCAAGCACGGCAATCGCGCCGCCAGCAGCAAATGCGGCAGCGCCGATGTGCTCGGCGAGCTTGGCGTCAACCTCGATCTGACGCCGGAGCAGGTCGCCCGGTGTGTTGATGAGGTGGGCATCGGTTTCCTGTTTGCGCCGAAGCTGCATCCGGCGATGAAGTATGCCATCGGGCCGCGGCGCGAGATTGCCACGCGGACCATCTTCAATATTCTCGGCCCGCTAACCAATCCGGCGGGCGCACAGCGCCAGTTGATGGGCGTCTTTGCCGCCGATCTCACCGACATGCTGGCGCATGTTCTGGGCGAACTGGGGTCGAAGTCGGCGCTGGTCGTCAGTGGCTACGGCGGGCTGGACGAACTGACGACGACCGGGCCGAACCGCGTCAGCCACTATCGCGATGGCAAGGTGACGACCTACGAGCTTGATCCGCGCGAATATGGCTTCCGGGGCGCGCACATTTCCGAGTTGCTTGGTGGCGACCCGGCAACCAATGCCCGAATTTTGCGCGGCGTGCTGTCGGGCGAAATCCGGAACGGCAAGCGCGATGTCGTACTGCTGAACGCCGGTGCGGCGCTGGTTGCCGCCGGCATCGCGGATGACCTGAGCGATGGTATCGCTCGTGCGGCGGAGGCGATTGACAGTGGCGCGGCGCTTGCCAAGCTGGATGCACTGGTGGCGTTTAGCCAGCAGTTGGCGGCGGAAACGGTGCAGTGATGTCGTCCGCTTTCGTTCGTACCGGCACAGTGCTGGATCGTATTCTGGAGCGCAAGGCTGAGGACGTCGCCGCGCGCAAGCTGGAACGGCCTTTAGCGGATGTTCGCCGGGAGGCCGAAACGGCAGCGCCGCCGCGGGATTTCGCCGGCGCGTTGCGGCGAGATACCGTGGCGCTGATTGCCGAAGTCAAACGCGCGTCGCCCAGCAAGGGGGTGCTGATCGACCCGTTCGATCCTGTTGAACTGGCAACCACGTATGCCGGTCACGGCGCGGCGGCGATTTCGGTGCTGACCGATGAGCCGTTTTTTCAGGGGCATCTGGATCATTTACGGGCTGTGCGCGGGGCGGTGGGGATACCGCTGCTGCGTAAGGATTTTACGCTCGATCCGTATCAGGTTTACGAAGGGCGTGCGGCGGGGGCTGACGCCATGCTGCTCATCGTCGCTGCACTGGAAGATTGGCAGATGGCTGAACTGCACGCTCTGGTAACGGCGCTTGGCATGGCGGCACTGGTGGAAGTTCATAACGAGGCCGAAGTGGAGCGGGCGCTGAAACTGGGCGCGACGCTCATCGGCGTCAACAATCGCGACCTGAAAACATTTCAGGAAGACATCAGCACGACCGAGCGACTGGCGCGCTTGCTGCCGGATGGCGTGACGTTGGTGGCCGAAAGCGCGATTCGCAGCGCCGAAGATGTGCGCCGTATGGGCGCAGCGGGTGCGCGGGCGGTGCTGGTTGGCGAGGGCTTGGTGAAAGCGGGTAACATTGCGGGCCAGGTACAACTATTCAGCAGCCAGCCGCGCGAGGGAGTGCATGGTTAAGGTCAAAATTTGTGGCGTGACCACGCTGGAAGATGCCGTGGTCGCTGCCGAGGCGGGGGCCGACATGATCGGCCTGAATTTTTACAAACATAGCCCACGTTATATCGAGCCTGAAGTGGCGCGCGATCTGGCAGCGGCGCTACGGCAGCGGTTCCGGGCGGCATGCCCGCTGCTCGTCGGCGTGTTTGTCAACGATGTGGTCGGCCGTGTGTCGCTCACGATGGAGACGGTCGGATTGAATGCGGCGCAGTTGAGCGGTGATGAATCGGGCGAAATGCTGAAAGAGATGCGCGGCATCGCCTTCAAAGCCATCCGGCCGCGCAACCGTTCGGAGGCGCTGGAAGATGCCGCGTATTACGCCCGGCACGCGCCAACGGATACGCGCCTGCCGACGCTGTTGGTGGATGCCAACAGTCCGGGGTTGTACGGCGGCACGGGCGAGCAGGCGAATGTCGACGTCGTGCTGGCGGTCAAGGGAGTTGTCCCGCGACTTATGCTGGCGGGCGGGCTGACGCCGGAGAATGTCGGCGCGCGCGTCGCGCAGATTGCGCCGTGGGGCGTCGATGTCGCCAGCGGCGTGGAATATGACGGCCAGCCCGGACGCAAAGACCCGGATAAGCTGCGGGCGTTCATCCGGGCGGCGCGTTCGCAAGAGGAACAGGATCGTTGAACCGCCGGGACGTCAGGAGCGCCAAGTGAAATTCGGTTGGCGTTCCTGACGCCGTGGCGGAACTAATCAGGGTAATGGGTGTCATGTCGAAGATGCAGAACGGCTCGGCGATGCCCGACGAACGCGGGTATTTCGGCGAATTTGGCGGGCGTTTCGTCCCGGAAACGCTGATCCCTGCGCTCGACGAGCTGACCGCCGCTTATCATGAAGCGATGGCCGACCCGGCGTTCGTGGCGGAGTTCAACCAGCTTCAGGCAACTTATGTAGGCCGCCCTACGCCGGTGACGTATGCGCGGCGGTTGAGCGAAACGCTGGGCGGGGCGCAGATTTACCTCAAGCGCGAAGATCTGGCGCACACGGGCGCCCACAAGATCAACAACGCGCTGGGGCAGGCGTTGCTGGCGAAACGTATGGGCAAGCGGCGCATCGTCGCGGAAACGGGCGCGGGCCAGCACGGCGTCGCCAGCGCCACCGTATCGTCGCTGCTGGGGCTGGATTGCCATGTCTATATGGGCAGCGTCGATATCGCCCGCCAGCAGCCCAACGTCTTTCGCATGAAACTGCTCGGCGCGGAAGTCATTCCGGTCGATAGTGGCAGCAGGACGCTCAAGGATGCGATTAACGAGGCCATCCGTGACTGGGTGACGAATGTTCGGACGACGTTCTACCTGCTGGGTTCGGCGCTAGGGCCGCATCCATACCCGATGATAGTGCGCGATTTTCAGAGCGTCATTGGCATCGAAGCGCGAGAACAGATACAGGCGCTGGCGGGGCGCTTGCCGGATGTATGTATTGCCTGTGTCGGCGGCGGCAGCAATGCCATCGGCCTATTCCACGCCTTTCGAGATGACGAAGATATCGAACTGATCGGCGTCGAGGCGGGCGGGCTGGGCATTTCGAGCGGCCAGCACGCGGCGCGCTTTGCCGATCCAGACATCGGGCGGCCCGGCGTGCTGCACGGCACGCGCTCGTTTGTGCTGCAGGATGCCGATGGCCAGATTTTGAACACGCACAGTGTTTCGGCGGGCCTCGATTACCCGTCGGTTGGGCCGGAACACGCCTTCCTGCGCCAGAGCGAAAGAGCGTTTTATACCTATGCAACCGACGAAGAGGCGCTGAACGCGCTGAAACTGCTGAGCCAGACCGAGGGCATTATCCCCGCGCTGGAAAGCGCGCACGCTGTGGCTGAGGCGATCAAGCGCGCGCCGGCGATGAGCAAGGATTCGATCATTCTGGTCAACCTATCCGGGCGCGGCGATAAGGACCTCGATACCGTCATGCGCGAGTTGCACCTGTGAAACCGGTCGTTCGTATCCGCGAGGTCGTATCGGCGCTGCTCACGAACGAGCGCGGTGAGGTCCTGCTTCAGCTTCGCGACGATAAGCCGGATTTACCGTATGCAAACTACTGGACGCCGTTCGGTGGTTCTGTAGAACCAGGCGAGGCCCCGGTGGCGGCGGTGGAGCGCGAACTGCTCGAAGAACTCGACGTCAGGGCGCGGCTGACGCTGTGGAACATCCACGCCTGCCCGGTGCGGTCGATACCGGGCAAGCTGATCTGCATGCATTACAGCTACTACGGCCTGCTCGAACAATCTGTCGAAACGCTGACGCTGCGCGAGGGGCAGGCAATGGCGTGGTTTACGCGTGACAGGCTGCGCGGCATGAAGCTGGCCTACGGGCAGGAAACGCTGCTCGACGCGTTCTTTGCGCGGCAGCTTGAGGGGATTCGATGACCGTTGCTCTGGCGACAACATGGTATCCGCGCGGGGAGCTTGATCGTCTGTTGCGCCTGATCCCTCGTTTGCGCGAGTGGTACAGGCATCGCGTGATTGTGTTGCCGCCAGATCAGGACGTGAAGCTGCTGCAAGCGCTTGGGGACAGCGGCGCGTTCAACATCAGAGTCGCTGCTGACTGGGCGGATGGACGCTATCTGGCGCTGAGCGCAGCGGTAGAGACAGGCGCGGACTATATTCACTATGCCGATCTGGACCGCCTGATCCGCTGGGCCGAAACGCGTGAGGGCGAACTGATACGGACGCTGGAACGTCTGCAAACGGTCGACTGTCTGATGATCGGGCGTACGGCGCAGGCATTCGCTACGCACCCGCGGGCGCTTCGGGCGACGGAGACGGTCATCAACAGCATTTTTTCCCGATTGCTCGGACAGCCGCTCGACTTACCGTCTGGCTCGAAGGGGCTGAGCAGGCAGGCGGCGCGTTTTCTGATCGCGAATACGCGGCCGGGGCATGGGCTGGGCGGAGACGCCGAATGGCCGGTCCTGTTGTGCCGCGCGGGCTTCACCCTGACGCGCTTCGACGTGGATGGGCTTGATTGGGAAACCGCCGACCGTTATCTCGACGGCCCGGCGGATGAACGTTTGCAGCGGGAGGCAGCCGGGGTTTACGACGCCATAGCGGAGAACTGGGCGCACCGCGTGAGCGTAGCGCAGGGCATCATCGACGCAGGCATTGACGCATGGCTGCGCCCGCTGCAGGCAGTAAGCGAGGAAAAACCGGAATGAGCCAGATGACGAGAACTGAAACGGGTCTGGATGCGATTGCGGCGATGTTTGCGCGGGCAAAAGCCGAAAACCGCGCGGCTTTTTTGCCTTATTATCCGATAGGTTTTCCCGGTTACGACGATTCGCTGGCAGCGATCGAGGCGATGGCTGCCGAAGATGTTGACGGCTTTGAGATCGGTATGCCGTTCAGCGATCCGCTTGCCGATGGCCCGACCGTTCAGGCGGCGACTCAGAAGGCGCTGGAGAATGGCATCACGGTATCGCGCTGCCTCGACGCCGTGCGGGAATTGCGCGCCCGCGGCGTGCGCCAGCCGATGCTGATGATGGGCTACCTCAACCCGATCCTGTCTTATGGAATCGACAGGTTCGCGCATGACGCTCACGCTGCAGGCGCGGATGGGCTGATTATCCCCGACCTGCCGCCAGAAGAGGGCGCGATTGTCGCTGCCGCCTGCGCCCGCGAAGGGCTGGGACTGGTGTTCTTCCTTGCGCCAACCAGCAGCGACGAGCGTGTGGCGCTGGTGGCGCGGCAGGCGACCGGGTTTATTTACGTGGTGTCGCTGACCGGCGTGACCGGAGCGCGTGACCATCTGCCCGAATACCTGACACAATTCATCCATCGCCTGCGCGCTCATGCGGGGGATGTGCCGCTGGTGCTCGGCTTCGGTATCAGCACGCCAGAACAGGCGCAGCGCCTGCACGGTCTGGTCGATGGATTCATCGCCGGCAGCGCGATGGTGAAGGCAGGCGCAGCCGGAACGGACGCTGTGCGGGAACTGGCGCGGAGCTTGCGCCGGGCGCGCTAACACATCCCGGCATCGTCTTCGAAGGGCGCTTCTGCGCGCGCCAGTGCCGCGGCTGGCGTCTGCGGCCATGCCTGTGGCGCTTGTTCCTACGTGGCCGGTTGTGCTGCAGGCGCTTTGCTTCTATGCTTGAAGTTGAAGTATGGCAGCGCCGGATTACGAGCCACGACGGCGTCCGGGGGTGAACTGATGACCGGGAACAGCTTTCATATCGGTCGGATCTTCGGCATTAACGTCCGTATCGACTGGAGCTGGCTGCTGATCTTTTTTCTGATCACCTGGAATCTCGCTGCCGGATTTGGCGTGCTGCACCCGGAGTGGGGCGCGGGCATGACGCTGCTGCTGGCGGTTATCGCCTCGCTCCTGTTTTTTGCTTCCGTACTCGCGCATGAACTCGCTCATTCCGTCATGGCGCGCGCGCAAAACGTGCCGGTCAGAGATATCGTCCTGTTTATGTTCGGCGGGGTGTCGAACATCGAGCGCGACCCGCCATCTCCACGGGCGGAATTCCTCATTACCATTGTTGGCCCGCTGACAAGCCTGATCATTGGCGTCGTTCTGCTTTTTGTGGCAAACACTGCGCTCAATCCGATTGTCGATCCGCAGAATCCTGAAAGTGCGGTGGCTCAGCTAGGGCCGGTGGCATCAGTCCTCGGCTGGCTCGGTTCGATCAATGTTATGCTGGCCGTCTTTAACCTGATCCCCGGATTTCCGCTGGATGGCGGACGTGTTTTGCGTTCCATCCTCTGGGCGGTCACGGGCAACCTGCGCCGGGCCACGCGCTGGGCGGCGTATGTCGGTCAGGCCATCGCCTGGCTGATGATTGTCGCGGGCGTTGCTTTGATCTTCGGCCTGCCCCTACCGCTGCTCGGCAGGGGCGTGGTCGGCGGTTTGTGGCTGATTTTCATCGGCTGGTTCCTCAATAACGCTTCCGCTGCCAGCTATCAGCGGGTCGTAATCCAGGATCTGCTTCAGGGCGTTCCGGTGTCGCGCCTGATGCGTATTGATCCGCCGACGGTTCCGGCGGACATTACGGTTGAGAGTCTGGTACACGACTATGTGATGCGCCGGGACGATTATGCTTTTCCGGTGATGGACGGCGATCAACTGGTGGGATTGGTGACTATGGACGACGTGCGTTCGGTCGAGCGCGCCAGTTGGCCCGTTAGCCGGGTTCGGGATATCATGCGCCCGGTTGCGGATCTCGTCATGGTCGGGCCGGAGGAGGACGCCGCGGAAGCCCTGAACAAGTTGCTGATGCGCGACGTGCGCCAGCTTCCGGTTGTTCACAATGGCCGGCTTATTGGGCTGCTGCGCCGCAACGATCTTGTCAAGTGGATGCAGTTACAGGGGGAGTGACGGCTGCCTCTTGCTGTGGCTGAACGGCGGGCAGACAGGAACCGGCGTGCCATGAAAGTTGTGCTGGACACCAATATTTTCGTCGCTGCCGGTTTCAATGCCCGCAGCCATTCCGCAGCCATCCTGACAGCGATTCGTAATGGAAACCTGACGCTGGTGTGGAACGCCGAAGTCAGGGCGGAAACGCGCGCCATTCTCAATCGCATTCCCAAGCTATCCTGGGCAGTTGTGGCCGATCTGTTTGCTCCCGAAGGCGAATATGGCGGCCCGACATGCCCTGAATGCTACGGGCAGATCGTCGATCCTGATGATCGCAAATTTGCGGCTCTGGCCGCCGCAACCGGCGCGACGCTTGTCTCGAATGACGTGCATTTGCTGGCCGTTAGAGACCGGCTTGATGTTCCCGTGCGTACGCCGCGCGAAGTCATATTCACCGATCAAGGCCGGTTGTCATCACGGGCCTGACCTGATCAGGGCAACCAGAGCCAGATGTTTTCCGGTATGGGCGCAAGCGGGAACCAAAGGCGCGAGGAGAACGTCTTTTGTTCAGGCGGCTGCGCCATACCTGTTTCCATGCGCGTGAGGGGTTCGTATGCGCGCCGGGTGCGTTCAGGGCCGGCAGGCGCTGGCGCAGCCACGACAGGTTGAGAGGCAAAGATCAGCCAAAAGTTGGATTACGCCGCTGGGCCAGTGTGGTTCAATGACTAGCGGAGGTGACAGGGGAAAAGGAAGATAGTATGTTGTTTTCAACGCACATTCACGACTTGCTTGAACGTCCTCAGCCACAGGCTTCGGCAGACGGACGCAAGCGCCCCCTCTCCGAAAAGACGGCAGCTTACCGGGTGATCGGCGGGGATCAAGGTGGAAGTTGGTCTTTGATCGAGTACACCGCGCCACCGCGATCCGTCGGCCCGTCACCGCACGCGCACGCGCAACTCGACGAGGCCTACTTCGTGCTTGAAGGCAGACCCGTCTTTCAGGTGGGTGAGCACATCATCCACGCGCGGCCCGATCTCCTGGTGGTCGTTGAGCGTGGTACGGTTCACAGTTTCATGAACCCGGAAGCGGAGCCGGCCCGGTTTCTGGTGCTGCTGTCGCCCGCCGGATACGAGGGTTTCTGGCTGGGCGAGGGTAACTCTGAGCTGGTGCTGACTGGCGATGAAGCCGACGTCGTTCCGTCGATGTTCGCCTTGACCTAGTTCACGATTGGATGGCGCTCCGGTGATGAGGGGGACGCTGTCACAGGCGTCCCCCTTTTTATCTGGCTACGCTTAATTCCCACAGCTTCCACTGGTGGTGAGATAGCTGGCGCTGACCCATCCCTGCCCGTCCAGATAAATGACCCGATACCAGCCCGGTACGCGCTCTGTCGCCGTCAGCGTCAGATCATACGGCAGGGTGGTGATGATATTGGCGCTGGTGCT
>QGUR01000364.1 GCA_003242205.1 Chloroflexota bacterium
AGCCGAGGAAGCCGCCGAGCACGCTTTCCTGAAGCGCGTCACGGCCCGGGCCGCGCTCATTGCCATACAGCGCCCGCGTTTGATAGGCAAAATAGACGATGATGATGAACAGCCCGGCCTGAACGATAAACACCTGATCCCGCCCGACATTGGCCAGCAGCGTGCCGCGAATCAGCGTGTCGAACTGAAACAGCGCGAACAGCCCGAGGATGATACCGGCTGTCGAGACGATTTCCTTGGTCCAGCCTCGCAGAAAGCCGATAATGGCGAAGAAGATCGCCATTACCCAAAGCAGCGCCGATAGTTCGATCATGCATGCTCTCCCGCAAGGCGCAATAGCTCCCGGCCAACGCGCCACGCACTGTCTTTTTCCGCAAGCTGCGCCGATGCCGCGCGCATCCTTTCCAGCCGCGCCGGGTCCTGGTACAGATCGCGAATGGCCGGCCAGAGTTTTTCCGGCAGGTCTGCATCGTTCATGACGATGGCAGCGCCGCGTTCCGCCAGATAGTCGGCGTTGACTTTTTGGTAGCGCCAGGCGTACGGGTATGGTACCAGAATGGCAGGCAGGGCAAAGGCCGGAAATTCGCCCAGCGTGCTGGCTCCTGCCCGGCTGACGACCAGGTCGGCGGCGGCGAACGCCTCGGCCATGTCGCCGTGCAGGTAAGGAAAGGCGTGGTAGTGGGTGGCGTCGGGCAGGGCGTTGCGCGCGGCTTCGACCTGCGGCCAGTCGAGCGTGCCGGTGATGTGAATGACCTGAATCCCCGCTTCCAGAACCTGCGGCAGAATGGCTTGCAACGCCTGATTGATGCTGCGCGCGCCACGGCTGCCGCCAAAGACCAGCAGCGTGCGGCGCTCCGGGTCAAGCCCGAAGTGCGCGATGCCCTGCTCGCGCGATGCCCGGTGCATCATCGCCCGCAACGGGTATCCGGTCACGACGGTTTTGCCGGGCGGGAAATAACGCGCCGAGTCGGGAACGGTGATGGCGACTTTATGCGCGAAGCGCTGCAAAACCCGGATCGCCAGACCGGGCTCGACGTCCGGCAGGTAGATCAGCGACGGCACGCGCAGCAGCCACGCCGCCAGCGCGACCGGCAGGCCGACAAAACCGCCTGTCAGCAGCAGCGCGCCCGGTCGAAGTTGCCTGAGAAGCCGGAGCGATTGCACCGTGCCGAGCGCGATCATCGCCAGACTCACCAGCCGTTTGGGCAGGCTCACGCCGTGAACCTGTCCCGAACGAACCTCGTGACGGGAATCGAAGCGCACGCCGGATTGTTCGACCAGCGGGCGTTCGAAGCCGTTGACGCTGCCCACGAAATCGAGCTTAATGTCTGGTCGATGGTTTTGAATCGCTTCGGCTACGGCCAATGCGGGATATACTCCGCCCCCGGTTCCCCCCGCTGCGATCAACAATCGCACGATAATTTCTCCAGTCCGGTCCCCGGTGCCGCGCGTTGGCGCGCGCAACGCTGAGCAAGAGGCCCGCGCCCGCCAGCAGCACAACCAGCGACGAGCCGCCGAAGCTGATGAAGGGCAGGGGCGCGCCGGTCGCTGGCAGCACCGCCGTCATCACGGCGATGTTGAGCAGCGCTTTGGCGGCAATCCAGATGGTGATACCGGCGGCGAGTAACGCGCCAAACATATCCGGCGAGCGCCGGGAAATCTGAAAACCACGGAAAATCAGCACAACGTATAGCGCCACGACCACCAGCGCGCCGACAAATCCCAGTTCCTCGCCGATAACGGCGAAGATGCTGTCGGTGTGCGGGGCGGGCAGAAAGCCGAATTTCTGCTTGCCCTGTCCAAGCCCGACGCCCGTCCAGCCGCCGTTGATGAAAGCGATCACCGCCTGCTGAACGTGATAGTTGGCCTGCGTCAGGTCACTCGCGCCGGAAATATACGTCTCGACGCGGTTCTGGGCATATCGCAGGTTATCGCTCGATAGCAGCATCATACTGGCAATCGCAATGACGGCTGCCGCCACACCGATTTGCGTCCAGGAAGCGCCTGCCAGGAAAAAAAGCAGGCCGCTGACCAGCACGATCATCGCCGCGGTACTGATGTCGGGCTGCAACATCACCAGCCACGCCATCCCGCCGACCAGCACGCTGAACGGTAGCAGGCCGTGGGAAAAACTGCGGATGTGGGAACTTTTCGTGCCCAGCCATGCCGACAGATAAATGATGATCGTCAGCTCGGCCATTTCGCCCGGCTGGTAGGAGCCCTGAAAGAAAGCGCGCCGCGCGCCAAAGGTGTTATCGCCAAACAGCAGCACGCCGATGAGCAGCGCGAACGTCACGATCAGCACCAGAATGGCGAAGCGTTTCCATATCCGGTGGTCGATCAGGGCGGTGACCGCCATCACGGCCAGACCGATGAGCACGTTGCGGACGTGCTGCATGAAGATGACCGCTTCGTTGCCGTAGTCCTGATAGCTCCAGTCGAAGGTTGTGCTGTAAACCATCATCAGGCCGATGGCGAGCAGCATGGCGACGACGCCGATAACGACCTTATCCAGTGAGGCCAGAAATGACAGCGTTCGCCCGCGCTCTTTGGCACGAGGGAGAGGGACCTCGGCCGTTGCGCGTGGCACGCCAACGATCGGCCTGCGAACCCGCTCCTCGGCGACTGCGCGGCTAAGTCCGTGCTCGGCGACGTCCACGTACGACTGGGCAACTGGTTGGTCGGTCATTCGATTCCTCACCTGACAGCTTACAGTACACCGGGCGCTTTCACGTGGGCTAACAGTTCGGCTGACTCTGAATCAGATGCCATCGTTGTGCGTCAACCTGCTCGGTAATGTCCACGTTTCTAACAAATGGCCTACAGGTACGGCAAGCGGTTGCCGTTTTTTTCATTATAGGCGGAGAACCAGTTCGCGAAAGTAATCTCCGCGGGCTGCGAAATCAACGAAGGCGTCATAACTGGTTCCACCGGGGGAGAGCAGCACAATGTCGCCCGGTTGCGCGACCTCGGCAGCGCGCTTGACCGCCTCGTCCAGCGTCTGCACCTGCGTGATCTGCGCCGGATCGCCGTGCAGCTCCCGAACGGTTTCCGCAACCAGGCTGCCCGCCTCGCCAAAGGCGATGATGTGGCGTGTTTTGTGCAGCGCCAGCGCGACCATCTGGCTCCAGTCGAGCTTTTTATCGCGCCCGCCCGCCAGCAGCACGATCGGTTCGTCAAAACTACGCAGCGCCGCGACCACGCGCTCCGGCGCGGTGGCGATGCTGTCGTTGATGTAGGTGACGCCTCCGACCTCGCGCACGACTTCCAGCCGGTGCGGCACGCCCTGAAACGAGCGTACGGTGTCCATCATGACGTCGGGCGCGACGCCGGCCGAACCGGCGATGGCGCAGGCCGCCAGCACGTTCAGCACATTATGCTCGCCGCGCAGCGGTATGTCGCCGCGCTCGCCGATGACGTGTGGTTCGCCGTCGGGGCTGGCAAGGCCGCTTAGCACGATGCGCTGGCCCGCCAGAAACGTGCCGTCTGGAACCATATCGCGGGCGCTGAACCAGACCAGATCTCCGACGACGGCGTCCTGAAGCGCGTAGGTCACGGCGTCATCGCGGCAAAGCACGGCAATGTCGTCCGGCCTCTGGTGCAGCAGGATATTGGCCTTGGCGCGCACGTAGGCTTCCATCGTGCCATGACGGTCGAGATGGTTGGGCGTCAGGTTGGTGATCGCGCTTATGGCCGGGCTGACGGTCGCCAGCTCAAGCTGAAAACTGGACAGTTCCATCACGACCCGGTGGTCGGGCTGGACCTGGTCGAACACGTCGAGCAGCACGTCGCCGATATTGCCGCCGACCCAGGTCGTGTAGCCTGCGTTTTTCATCATCAGGCCGACCAGCGTCGTGGTGGTCGTCTTGCCCGCGCTGCCGGTGATGCCGATGACCGGGGCAGGGCAGCGCTCCAGAAAGAGCTGCGCGTCATTGCTCAGTGGAATGCCACGCGCGACCGCCGCCTGCACGACCGGCAGATCGAGCGGCACGCCGCCCGACAGGCACAGCAGGTCCATGCCATCGAGAAAACCTTCGATATTGCCGCCGAGCATGAACTGTACGCCCGGATAGTCGTCGGGATTGAGCTTGAGCTGCTCGGCGGTCTTGCTGTCGGCGGCGACGACCGATGCGCATGCGTTTGAAAGCAACGGCGCCAGCGC
>QGUR01000052.1 GCA_003242205.1 Chloroflexota bacterium
CACCACCCCCTCCCCCCACCCCACCCCTCCCACCAACTCCCCCCCCCAATGTGGCGCGTGTGCGCGCCCCCCCCCCCCCACACCCCCCCCCCCCCCCCCCTCTCCGCGCGGATCACGAGAACCGCCAGTAGCACCATGCCACCGGCGTCAAAGGCTTCAGGTTGCGCCAGCCGGGGTATGGCTTCGGACAGCACAAACAGCGAACCGCCGATGAGGATAACGGCATTGATAAACGCGCCCAGCAGCGAAAATCGCCGGTAACCGTAGGAATACCGCTGGTCGCTGCCCTTCTCCGAGTAACGCGACAGGAACCAGGCGAGGCCCAGGGACAGGCTATCGCCGAGATCGTGCAGCGCGTCCGAGAGCACGGCGATACTGTTGATCGCCAGCCCGCCTATAATCTCGATTATTGTGAACGAGGCGTTGAGCAGAAAGGCAACTTTGATATTGCCGGTATCGGTGTCATGCGCGTGACCGTGCGCCATGTCGTCCTTCCGCCAGCAGGGGCGTCGCCCAAAGCCACCCGAAGTAATGATGACCGAAACAGAATCTGTTTTCAAGCGCAAGCGTCGCCTGCAAATGCGCGGAGAAAATCGGGGCTATACGCTTCAATACCCGAAGCGTCGCAAGATTCGCTCGACCGCGCCAACGTAGCCACCACCAAACAACCGAACATGAACCAGCAGCGGATAGAGATTGTAGATATCGCGCCGCGTCTCGAAAAAGCCGGGCTCCAGAGGGCGCAGTTGCCGGTAGCGCTCGAAAAACGGCGCGTCAAAGGTGTTGAACAGGGTCGAGAACGCCAATTCGATTTCGGGATGCGCGTAGTAAATGGCCGGGTCGAGAAAGCCAGTGATACGCCCGTCCTGCGCCAGAATATTGGTCGTCCATAGATCGCCGTGAATCAGCGCCGGATACGGCGGCTCGATCAGCCAGCGCTCCAGATCGGCGGCGAACCGCTCCAGCCGCCGCGCAATCTCCGGCGACAACTGGCCCGCTTCCACAGCCACCTGCGTCATATAGAGCAGGCGCTGTTCCCGGAAGAATGGCAACCAGCGCTGGGCAGGCGGGTTCGGCTGGCGCAGGCTGCCAATCAGAGTATCGCGTTCGAAGCCGAACGCTTCCCCGCGCACCTCATGCAACGCGGCGATCAGTTCGGCAGCGTGAGCCTGCGCGCGGGCGTTGAAATGACTGTCGCCGGGCAGAAATGTCATCAGCAGAAGCGTGTCGCTGTCATACACGACTTCCGGAACGGGAAGAGAGCTGTGCTCGCGCAGGTAGCGCAGCATGAACGCTTCAATCGTCAGCGATGGGCCACTGCCATCGCCGGCCTTTGCAACCAGCGGATCGCCGCTTGCAAAGTCGACGCGGTAGACGTCGGCAATGCAGCCGCCGCTCAGCGGTCGCAGGCGCTCCGGCGTTCTGCCGGTCAGCGCTTCGATCTGTTGTCGCAGGGCATCGAGCATAAAACAGCGCCGTTGTCTACAATTTCACAGGCCCGGCTAATGCTAACGCGAAGGCGAGGGATTTTCACGGGAATTTGGCGGTGTTGAAATTGACAGGGCGGCTCTATACAGCGGCGGACAACCCGCCGGTACTGGCGCTGCTGAAAGAGATTTATCACGTGGGCGGCCCGCCTGTCTATCCGACTGCGGGAGAATTCGACTGGTGGCAGTGCATCGACAACGAACCGGGCGGCATGGGCCGGGCGCGTCTGTGGTTTGAAGGCGACAGACTGATCGGCGTGTCTTACCCGCATTCAGGCCATGTCGATCTGATGGTTCACCCGCATTACACATATGTCACTCATCCCATGCTGGCCTGGGCCGAGAAAAACCGCCTGATCGACACCGGCCCGGAAACCATCCTGACGACGTTCAGCTTTGCCGGAGACAGGACGCGAAACGCCGTTCTGCGAGAGCGCGGCTACCGGCGACAGAACGACTTCTACGCTTTGCGCCGGCGTGTGGTCGCCGACTCACTTCCCCCCGCGCCGCTGCCTCCCGGTTATTTCATACGCCAACTACGCGGAGAAGCTGATCTGGAACAACGAGTGGCGAGCCACCGGAGCGCGTTTCCGCATACCCGCGTTTCGCTGCCGGGCTACCGCCGTGCCCTGACGACGGCATCCTACCGCCCCGACCTGGATCTGGTAGTCACCGCGCCGGATGGAGTGATCGCCGCCTTCACGACCATCTGGTATGACGCCGACAACCGGATCGCCACCTTTGAGCCGGTCGGTGTCCACGCCGACCACCGCCGCAAAGGACTGGCGCGGGCCGTGATGGTCGAGGGTTTGCGGCGGCTGCAAGCGCTCGGCGCGCGGCAGGCGTTCCTCAATTCCCACTTCGACAACCGGGCGGCCAATCGTCTCTACGACGCGCTGGGCTTCCGCGAACTCGACCGTCTGTACGGCTGGGAGAAAAGGCTGCGAGACGGGCACACGCAACCTTAAAGCGCGGCAGCCGGCGACAACAGTTTTCCATACGGGGCGCTGAGGGCATCGAGCACAGGGCAAGGCGCTGCCTTGCCCTGTGAAGCATCTCAGAAGCAGCCAATCTTTCGGCTATAGTCCCGGCACTTCCGGCGTGGGCTGCGGTGTCGCCGGGATGATCTGGATATTGAACGGCAGCGGGCTGCCCAACTCGTCGGGCGCGAGCGTCGGCGCTTGCGGTATGGCGGTCGGCAAATCCGGCGTTGGCGTCGGCAGCGGGTTGTTGACCCCCACCTGCACCGTCCGGTAAACGAATCCGCCGTCGTTGGCAAAAGCGGCCAACCGCAGACGGTAAAGCCCGTTCGGAACCTGCGTCGTATCCCACGTGGCGAGGGTTGAGCCAGGCTGGCGCTGCTCGGTGATCGGCCCGGCGATGATCGTATAGCTGTCCGGATTGTTCAGCGACGCGACCTCGATCTGATAACGGTTGAAATTCGGCGCGACAACCGCCCCGACAATCTGCACCTGTCCCTGCACCTGCTGGCCATCGCCCGGCTGCGTGATGCGGATGTTGGGAAGCTGTGTATTGGGCGTGCATTCGCCCTGCGGCAGCGGCTCTACCTGCTCCGGCATGCCCAGCGCCCGCGCTGTCGCCTGACCATCAGGCGAGGCCAGCCACTGGACCGCAAACGGGTCGGCAATGTTAACAAACGTACGCATCTCGACATTTTCGCCGCAGTACTGGTTGGCGCGCAGGCCGGTCCAGGTGTCAACCGCGACGGTTTGCAGGAACGCCTGTGACGCGGGCGGTGGCGGCTGGTTGGCGAGGAACAGCTCGCTTCGCACCGTGCGGCATTCCTGATTGGGATCATAGGCCGTGCCGGTATCGGCGCAGATTTGCAACGTGGTTATGCCGCCGGGATCGGGGAACGGCTGCGGCGGGCTGAACCGGAGCGCGGCGCGCATGACCTCATTCCAGATTGGGATCGCCGCCGTGCCGGTGGTGGCGTTCGTCGGGCTGTTATCCACCGTGCCGGTCCACACGCCGACCACCATGCTGGTCGTAAAGCCCATCGTCCACAGGTCACGGGCATCGTTCGTCGTGCCGGTCTTGGCCGCCACCATTCCCTCGTAGCCGGGGATGGTCAGGCCGGAATTGAGGCCGAAGGCATCGGCGCGGGCCTCGTTATCGGCCAGAATGTTTTGCATCAGGAAAGCGACCTGCGGCGAAATGACCTGCTGCGGTTCGGGCCGGGCAGGAAGCGGAACCTCCTCGCCATTGGCGTCCGTGATGCTGGTGATCGCGAACAACGGCACGCGCTTCCCGCCGTTCGCCAGCGTGCCGTAAACCTGCAAATGATCGTAAAGCCGGACTTCGTTCGAGCCTAATGCCGACGGCAGGCCGAACTGCGCGTCGTCCAGAAAATTCAGGCCCATGCGTGTCGCCGTATCGATGAACTTTTCCGGCCCAATGAACTCGAACACCTTCACCGCCGGAACGTTGTAACTGTTTTGCAGCGCATAACGCAGGGCAACCGGACCATGGAAACGGCGGTCATAGTTGACGGGCGCGTACGGCGGCTGGGTGTTATAAGTCGTCGGCACGTCCCACAGAATCGACGCGGGCGTCAGATATTGAAGCGTGCCGTTGCGGTTCACCCCTTCCAGCGCTGCCGTGTACACAACCGGCTTGATGGAAGAACCCGGCTGCTGCCAGGTGAGCACGTTATTCACCTGACCATCGATATCCGCGTTGTTGAAATCGGGGCTGCCGACCATAGCGCGAATCGCGCCGGTCGCCGGCTCGGCCACCAGTACTGCCCCGGTGTTGATGCCGCTGCCCGCTGCCGCCGCCACATAGCGCGCCAGCGCTTCCTGTGCCGCGTCCTGAATGGCGGGAACGAGCGTGGTGCGAATCGTGAAGCCCCGGCGGTACATCTCGGCAGTGCCAAACGACTGCTCGATCTGCGCCTGCACGAAATTGACGAAATGCGGATAGCGCACGGTGTATTCGCGCGGGCGGAAGGAGGTCGTTTCCACCAGCGCGCGCTCGATCAGCACTTCGCCGCCGACGATCTCGCCGTTCGGCCCCAGACGGATCTGTTCGTCGCCGATACAGAACGGCTGGCCGACATATGGCTCGTGCTGGAATTGCAGACAGCCGACACGCCGCATCAGCGCCAGCACCGTGTCCATGCGGTCGAACGCGGCCTGACTGTTGACGACCGGGTCGTAGGTCGCCGGGGCCTGAATCAGGCCGACCAGCATGGCCGACTCGGCCATGTTGAGGTCTGAGGCGCTCTTGTTGAAATAGAATTCCGCCGCAGCTTCGATGCCGTAAGACCGGTTGCCGAAGAACACCTCGTTCAGATACAGCTCAAGAATGAAGTTCTTGTCGTAACGCTGCGCGATTTCCGACGCAATCACGATTTCCTGCAGCTTGCGCTCGGCGGAAATCGTATAGTCGTGCAGGATCAGGTTACGGGCAATCTGTTGGGTGATGGTACTGGCGCCCGATTCGACCCCGCCCGCGAGAATGTTCTGGACAAACGCGCGGCCAATCGCAATCGGGTCCCAGCCCGGGTCATCAAAGTAGCGCTCGTTCTCGGTCGAGACAACAGCATGCACTACAAACGGCGATATATCGCGCAGGGCGACCTTCTTGCGCGCGCCGCCCTCCTGGCTGGTCAGTTCGACAATCAGATTGCCTTCAGCGTCGAGAATGCGCGCCGTCTGAAACTGTGGCTGGTAGTTGGCCAGCGCGGCGATTTCTTCCTGATACGGCGCGGCCAGACTGGAGTAATAGATGATGCCGCCGACGATGCCACACGCGCCCAGCAGGAACAGCAGCGCCAGCCCGATCACGCCGGCGATCAACGCCTTCCGCAGCGCCGACTGACGCCTGCGTTTCATCACCTGCTCGTAAAGCGGCGAGGGCTGAGAAATGTCGTAGCTCGGCGCGGCTTCTTCGGCGGCGGGCGTTGGCCCCGGCCTCGGCACGCTGACCGGGCTTCCGGCAGCATCGCGGATGGGAGACACCGGCACGGTAGCGCCGGAAAGCGGGCTGACCGGAACGGTACGTTCGGGGTCGGTCTGCTGCGTCACGCCCATGTCCGCTGGCGGGAGATAGACGCCCGCCGTTCCCGGAAGCGTGGAGTCCGGGTCGCGGATCGGCACGGCGCGCGGCAGCGGCATGTAGTTCTCATCGGTCTGGACAGGGCCGGTGCGGACCGTCTGATCGCCGCCATCCGAAGGCGGCACGGTATCCTGCGGAATATCGCCGGACTGCACGCCGGATGGCACATGTCGTTCCAGACCGGGGGGCGTAGCGGGAACCCACTTGCCGTTGTCGAAGCGGTACCACGTATCCGTTTCGACGCCCATCATCCACCAGACGTTATCGGCGTCGAGAATCATCAGGGCGCGCAGTTCCGCCTGAAGCTGCTGGCGGCTAAGCTGCCCGGCGCGATAGCGGCTTCGCAGGTCGCGGACGCGCCGTTCGGTTTCGCGGAAGCGCTCCACAAGGGCGTCACCGGCGGCGCGCGCTTCGTCTGCCGGCGCTTCCTGTTCCGCTTTCCCCTGCGCCTCAAGCTGTTCAAGCTGCCGGCGCGCATACTCCGCCGGATCGGACGTATCCTGCGTTTCCGCCGGAGCCGTCTCCTGTTCCTCGCCCTGCTCGGCGTTCAGGCGCTCAAGCTGGCGACGCGCATATTCGGCCGGGTCGGTTGGCGAAGGTTCGTCTGCTTCCGCCTGCGCTCCGCTATCGGGCGCGGCTTCGCCCGGCTCGGCTGTAGGCGGGCCTGCTTCCACCAGACTGGCCAGCGCGATCAATTCGCTCATGCTGAAGGTGTCGTCGTCATCGTCGGCGTAGACGAGGCCCGGCGTCACCAGTTCGTCAATCTCGCTGGCCACGGCCTCCGGCATGTGGTCGAAGGGCAGCGCGTTCGGATCGGCCTGAAGCAGATCGTCCGGCACTTCCGGCGCGGCCTCAATGCCGGGGGCAAATGGCAACGGGGCGTCTTCACCGGCTTCGTCGCCGACCACGACGGGCATTTCCAGTTCGAGTTCGGCAGACGCGATGGCTTCGCTGATCTCGTCAAAGGGCAGCACGTCTTCGTCACCGGCGGCGGCTGCCGTCAGGCCCGCATCGTCGGGCGCGCGCGCAACGACGTCGATTTCGTCTTCGGGGCTAAAGCGCGTGTCTTCGGGCTTTGGCAAATGCCACGCGCCCCGGTCGTCCGGCACAATGTCGAGGTCTTCAGGCAGCGCCGGCACGCGCCAGCCGCCGGCTGCGCCGGGTTCCCCATCCCTGCGTTCGGGCGTTGGAACACGCCACCCGCCCGGCGTCCATGGCTCATGCCAAACGGCCTCGGTGTCTCGTTCTTCTGATGGGTTGTTATTCGTGCTCGAAGGCCGATCCGACATCTGCCGCAGTCCTCGATGGTTTGAAGGCTATAACAAAAACCCATTATACACACAACATCCCATCGAGGCGCGAGCTAGCGTGAGGGAGAAGTTAAGGCTCGGTCGGAGGTTCGTCCTTCTCTTTCGAGGGGAGAGCGTCACTTTCGTCGGGGCCGGCGCTCGAACGGTGCAGTTCTGCCAGCCGCGTTTCATCCAGATTGAGCAATTCGGACAGCGGCCTGTTGAGGACAAGCGTATCGTTTTCGATGGCGGCCTGCTCATCGAGCGCATCTTCGTCACTATCTTCGAGGACGATGACGACGACGCTCACATTATCCTCGCCGCCACGATCGTTCGTAAGCTGGATCAGCCGCTCGCTGATAACGTCGGGGTCGTCATCGCTCAGCGCAATGGTGGCGATTTCAGCGGATTTCACATGCCGCGTCAGCCCGTCGGAGCAGAGAATCAGGCGGTCGCCGGGGAGCAGGCGCGAGTGGTAAACGTCGACGTCAATATCTTCCGTCTGGCCGAGCGCGCGATACAGGACGTTACGCATGGGATGATCTTCCGCCTGTTCCTGCGTGATGTGGCCGGCGGCAACCAGCGCCTCGACAAAGCTGTGATCGGCGGTGATCTGATGAATGGACCGGTCACGCCGGCTGACAAGATAAGCGCGGCTGTCGCCCACATGGGCGACAATGACCTGATTGTTCCGCACGAACGCAAGCGTGACGGTCGTGCCCATGCCTCGGAGCTGGGGATCGGCGGCTGCCCGCCGCATAATGTCGCTATTCGCAGCGCGAATGACGTCACGCAGCTTCTGGGCGATGCTGTCATCCGCCAGCGGTTCGAAGGCGCGCAGCGCGCTCTGCTCGGCCAGCGCCAGCCCTGTTTGAACCGTCTCTACCGCCAGACGGCTGGCTTCTTCGCCCGCCGCCGCGCCTCCCATGCCATCCGCTACGATGGCAAGTACCAAATCGTCATCCAGCCAGAGGTGTACGTTATCTTCGTTATTCTCGCGTACCTGTCCTACACTGGTGCTCGCGCTACTATGCAGACGAGCGCCGCTTTTCGGACCGTGCATACCGCACCTCACTGCCGTTGACGTGCTGATTGTATTCTACAAGAGCCATAAGCCGCCGCAACCAGGTTGCAAACGGCATTGCACCGAACCCACCTACACAGTGTAGCGCCTTTTTGCACTCTGATGGGTAAAAATTGTCCGAAATTCCCATCCCGCCGCGCAGCAAAAGCACCCTGTTTGTTTACGGGAGGACATGGTAGATTCAGCCGATATCCCAAAAGTGACCTGGTTTCAATTTGGGATATTTTTCTGAATTGGGAAATATTGATGCCGACGCTGCCCGAGCTTTACCGGATCGACAACTTCAACGACACCTTCGCGCTGGGGCATTATGCTCGCGTGCTCGACGCGCTGGATCGCCGGCGCGGACAGCCAGTTGCGTTCAAGGTATTGCGGTCGGAACACCTTTCGCCCGGCGGCGAACCACGCTGGGAATACCACGCCTTCGCCAACGAAGCCGACTTGCTGATGAAGCTGGCCGATAGCCCGCACGTCGTTAACCTGTTCGACTGCGGCTATCTCGAGTCGCAGAGCGAAGCGCCGGTCACTGGCGAACTCGTGTCATTTCTGAAGGATGTGCGCGGGTTTGTCGAAGCCGCCCCCGAATTTGCCCGTCGTGGCTGGCGGCCCTATCTGGCGCTCGAAAACCTGCCGCGCACGCAAAACCTGTTCTACCTTATGCGCCCCGACCGTCAAGGGCAGCGTGTACGCCTTCCCACCGAGGAAGGGCTGGCGCTCGCGCTTCAATTCGGCGAATTGCTACGCATGGCGCATCGCCAGCACATCGTCTATCTCGATCACAAAATGGAACATGTTTACTGGGACGGCGTGAACCTGCGAATTATCGACTTCAACAGTTCGCGCCAGCTGGACGCCAGCGCCAACGGCCAGCTTTACCGCATGGATATTCACAATCTGTGCGTTGGCATTCTTTATCCGGTCTTCACCGGCTTGTCGCCGCAGAAGACCTCCCTGCGCCCGCAGCCCGGTAGCTTTCAGGATGTCGAGGCGCGCTATCAGGAGATTAACTCGCTCGATTTCGGCGTCGAGCCATCGCTGAGCCGCGCGCTTCAGGATTTGCTGCAGCGCGGCGCTGGCCAGCAGATCGAGTCTGCCGATGCATTCATTGCCGGCCTGCAGGAAGTCGCCACCCTGCACGGTTGGGATTTCCCCGGTCATTACACCAGCCCCGCCAGCCGCGACGCCCGCGCCCAGACGCGCGCCGGCCTGGCACGCCTGCGTAAAGCGCACGACCTCTTGCGCGAAGCGCGCGATCTGTTTCGGGAAGCCGCCATTCAGGATGGCATCACCGAAGACATGGAAAACGAACTACGCAGACTGGTCAAAGCGATCAACGAGACGCTCAGCAACCGGGTCATCCCCTAGCGCCAACGCAACTGTATAGCAAGCGCTCATCCTCGCTATACGACTATCGTGTATAATTACAATAGACATATCAGAGTTGGGGAAGAGCGCATCATGAACCAACCTGGCAACAAAACCAGCTTGCGCGTGGTCGGCATTGCGATGATTCTGATTGGCCTCCTTTACAACATCGCGCCTGTGCTGGGCGTGTTCTCGCCGCAGGGTTCGATTGCAGATCAGGAACAGGTCGTCGGGCCGGAATCAGAGACGGAACGCGGCGAGGTTATTCACACGACCGGCAACATCCCATCCCCCATGGCCATCATGAATCTGGTCCTTGGTCCGATCATGATCGCGATTGGATTAGCGCTGGTTATGTTGCGACGCTGGGAGATGTTCGCGGCCATTGCGCTGATCGTCGACATGCTGGTGAAAGGCGCAACCATTCTAAGCCAGCTTGCGGTCGGCAGAGACATCAGCGAGTCGCTCGTGCCGCTGGCGCTCATCGTAGTCGAACTGATCCTGACTTATCTGATCCTGCAACAGTGGAACGCGCGGCGGCGGGAACGCCCGGAGGCAGCGCAAACAGGCGAGGCCGGGCGGGTGCTATAGCCCCGCGCTGACGCCTCCGGCGCGCCTCCACAGCGTTCAGGCAAACACTTTTCCACGATCGGACATCCGTCCTGGAGCATCTACTCCGGGTATTGCCTACATCCGCTGGATGCCTGGAATGAAAGGAGCTTCAGTTGATACCTCTGACTCTGGATCACATCAAAGCACTGGCACAGGAAACGCGCAGCCCATCCATCTCGATTTACATGCCAACACACCGGCCGGGGCTGGACGCGCAGCAAGACCCTATCCGCTTCAAGAACCTGCTCCGGGAAGCTGAACGTCGGTTGCTGGCGCGTGGTCTGGGACCGCGTATTGTGGGGGCGCTGCTGGAACCGGCAGAGCGCCTGCTAGACGAAGGCACTTTCTGGCGGAATCAGTATGACGGGCTGGCGGTGTTCATCGCCGAAGATGAGTTTCACACCTATCGCCTGCCATTCAAGGTGGACGAACGCGTTGTCATCGCCGGCTCCTACTATATCAAGCCTGTACTGCCGCTGTTCACCCTCAACGGGCACTATTACATTCTGGCGGTCAGCCAGAAAGAAATCCGGCTGTTCGAAGGTACGCGCTATACGATCGGACAAATTGACCTGCCCGAAGGCGTGCCCACAAGCATTGATGAAGTGTTTGAAGCGGGTGTTCCGGAAAAGCAGCTACAGTTCCACTCGCGCGGGCCGCAGGGCGGTATCCGCGACAGCATCTTCCACGGACACGGGCCGGGCGACGAAAACCTGAAAGTCCGCATCGAGAACTATCTCAATCGCGTCGATGCCGGGCTGCGCCCCGTGCTCCAAGACGAACAGGCCCCGCTCGTTCTGGCCGCAGTCGATTATCTGCATGCCATTTACCGGCGTGTCAGCGACTATCCTCTCGTCATGACGGACGGCATCATCGGGAATCCTGAGAATCTCCGGCCTGAAGATTTGCAACAGCAGGCATGGCCAATTGTGGAACCCTATTTCCAGCGAGAGTTGGAAACGGCGATAACGCAGTTTCACGAACTACGCGGAGCAGGCCAGTCGACCGATCGCGTGGAAGAAGCGGTGGCTGCCGCGCACTTCGGTCGGGTGGATAAGCTCATCATCGCGCACGACAGCAACATCTGGGGCGCGTTCGACGCCGCTACCGGGAAAGTGCTGCATTATCAGGAAGGGCAAAGCGCCGAAGACGACCTGGCGCTGGACGACTATGCGGCGATGCAAACGCTCCGCAACGGCGGCACCGTATACGCGCTGACGCAGGCAGAGATGCCAACGGACTCGCCGCTGGCCGCAATCCTGCGATATTAGACTTCCACTTCGTTCCGGCCACGGTAACCGTGGCCGGAACGAAGCCATACATCCTACAGCACGTCCATCGGATCGACGTCGACGAACCAGCCTTTGGGCAGGTCGATGTCCTTCAGCGCCACCGTTGGGTCGGGGCCGCGCAGGAGCAGATGCCAGCGATAGAAACGATTGACCTTGGTGAAGAAGCACGGCGCGGGGCCGATGATTTCGGTGCCGGTCAGCCGTTTGGCTTTGATTTGCCGCTGTAGCAACTGTTTCGCGCGTTCGGCTTCTTCCCGCGTGCGCGCCTCGTTGGGCAGGCGGAAAATGATACGCACGAAACGGCGGAACGGTGGGTAGCCAAGTTCTCGCCGGTAGCTGATTTCGCGTTCAAAGAATTTTTCGTAATCGTGCCCTGCCGCCGCCTGAATGACGTAATGATCCGGTTGGTAGGTTTGCAAAATCACCTGCCCGCCGAGGAGGCCGCGCCCCGCGCGCCCTGCTACCTGCGTCAGCGTCTGAAAGGTGCGCTCTCCGGCGCGGAAGTCGGGCAGCGCCAGCCCCAGATCGGCGCTGACGACGCCGACCAGCGTCACCAGCGGCAAATCCAGCCCCTTGGCGACCATCTGCGTGCCGACCATCACATCAGCTTTGCGGTCGATGAAACGCTGGAGAATGTTTTCGTGCGCCTCCGGGCTGCTGGCGGTATCGGCATCCCAGCGGACAGTACGCGCACCGGGAAACATCTCATGCAGCGCCTGTTCGATGTGCTGCGTTCCCGCGCCAAAAAATTTGATGCGCGCCGACCGGCACTGCGGGCAAACCGACGGCTCCGGCTGCTCAAAGCCGCAGCGGTGGCAGCGCAGCGCCTGCCCCTGACGGTGATGTGTCAGCGGCGAGTCGCAGCGCGGGCAGGCGGCGACATAACCACAATCGCGACAGAACACATAGGTCGCCTGCCCGCGCCGGTTGATGAACAGAATCGCCTGCTCGCCGCGCTCCAGTGTGCGGTTCAGCGCCGCCTGTAGCTGGCGGCTGAAAATACTCGTGTTGCCGGATTTCAGTTCGCGCCGCATATCGACGACATGCACCGGCGGCAGGTCGATCATGACAGCGTCGCCCGAACCGGAGGCATAACGCGACGTCACGCCCTCGCGCGCCGCCTGTTCCTCGATGCGAGCGCGGTGGCCCATGATGCGGTTTGGCATGTGCAGGCGACGGATGTCGCCGCGCCGCGCCCGGAAGCTCGTTTCCAGATCGGGGGTCGCGCTGCCCAGAATCAGCACGCCGTTGCGGCGGCGCATCATTTCTTCGGCCACGTGGCGCGCGTGATAATACGGCCCCGGAAACCCGACGCCGGACTCGGCCTGCTTGTAACTGTGGTCGTGTTCTTCATCCAGCACTACCAGACCGAGGTCTTTAAGCGGTGTGAACAATGCCGAGCGCGCGCCGACAACCACGCGGATCAGCCCGTCGCGGGCGCGACGCCAGGTATCGTAGCGTTCGCCGATGCTCAGCCCGCTGTGGACGACCGCCACCTGTCCGGCAAAACGCGACGCCACCCGCCGCACGGTTTGCGCCGTCAGGGCGATTTCAGGAACCAGCAGGATCGCACTGCGGCCCAGTTCCAGCGTGTGTTCGATAGCGCGCAGATAAATCTCCGTCTTGCCAGAGCCGGTGACGCCATGCAGCAGGAAGCACCAACCCGCTGCCGAGGCCCGTTCGGCGCGCTCGCGTTTGGCCTGAGCAGGTGTCCAGGCGCGGCTCTCAATCGCGGCCCGGATTTCGCGCCACGCAGCATCCTGTTCGGCGGTCAGAGGCGGGGGAGCGGCGGGTACAAACTCCCGGTCGGCCAGCGAGTCTCGCCAGATGGATTTTTCGCCGAGAATGAGCAGCCCTTCATTCTGAAGGCGTTTCAGATCCGCAAGCGTCACGCCAGCGCGGGTGTAAAGTTCATTGACGTCCATCGCGCCGCCTTCTTCCGCCAGCAGGCGAAGAATGCGACGCGGCTTTTCAAGGCGGCGTATTTCGTCCAGCCGCGCTTCAGCTTCGGCGCGTGGGACAGCAAGTGAGAGCGTATTGTCCTCGGCGACGCGCACCAGCCCTTCTTTCACCAGTCTGGCGGCAACCGCTTTGTTGGCGCGCGTCTGCAACACCGAGCCATCGAACTGCATGACCGTTTCCAGCAGGTCGGCGCGTGGCGAGGGTTTTGCCATCGCCCGCAACGCGTTGTCGATTTCGTCAGGCGTGATCGCCAGAGTGGCCGTTTGAATCGTCCGGGGCTTCACCCGCGGCGGCGTCAGGATGCTCTCTTTTTCGAGCACGCCCGCCTTCACGAGCGCGTCAACGCTGGCCCGCCACGGTTGCCCCGGTAGCGCCTGATTGAGCTGCGCCCCGCGCAAAGGCCCGCGCCGCTTGAGCAGCGCAACCAGTTCTGCTTCAAGCGCGCTGGCGGTCTTACCGTCTTCCTTCACCAGCGTGACGAGAATATCGCGCCCGCCGGTGATACCCGGCGGCAGCATCAGCCAGAGGCACGGCCCCAGCGGTGAGAGATAGGTTTCGCTCATCCAGCGCGCGAGGTCGATCTGAGCTTCGGTGAGCGCCGGCCTCGGATCAAGCCGCGCGGCGATTGGCTTGGTCGCCCTGCCCGGCGCATCGTCAAACACGCGCAGAACAATGCCGTGCTGCAACGCCCGGCCAAACGGAACCTGCACCAGATGCCCCGGCTGAAGCTTGCCTTCGAGCTCAGGCGGCACGTGGTAATCGAACGTATTCGCGACCGGCGCATTGATGGCAATTTCTGCGTACATAGACCGAATTTTAGCACATATGGTCGATTTTCAGATACGCGAAGACGATCAACTACCGGGCCACAGGTTCCTGTAATGCCTACGCTCCGCCCTGAAGCATGCGCCACGAGCCGCTGACCCCGCCCGGATCTTCGATCAGGACGACAGTCTGGTCGCGCTGTGGTAGATAGACCATGCGCCCGCGCTCGAAATTCAACAGGCGCGACTCGTTGCCCAGTTCTTCGGTGATGCCCCAGCCCAGCGCGGCGCGCACCGGCGGATTAGACTGCCACACCTTAAGGAACCCACGAATCGGCGCGACCAACCCAACCGGCGGCGACTCGGAGCCGTGCTCCGGGTCTACCCCCTCAACGAACGTATCGTCGAAGCGCTGGAAACGGCCATCGCTGTAGAGCGCGTAGATGACGCCGGGCTGGCCACTGATGTAGAGCATGCCGCCGCGCTCGAACATCTGCACCGCCGTGACAAGCCTGTATTCCGAACCGACCGGGCAGCCCAGCAGACCGGCGATTGCTGCGTCGCTCACATAAAGCGCGCCAAAACTGCCACCCGGCACGACCGGACACGTTGCGCGTACGGGCGACGGCGTGACGCCGGGCAGGAGCATCTGAGGCGGTGGTTGCTGTGGCAGCAAAGGCTGCGCGGGCGGCGCGATCACCGTCACCGGCAACACGGTCGCGCGCATCGCCAGCTCGACCAGTGCGCTTAAGGCGCGTGGCGCTGGCGTCTCGGTCGGTGTTGCCGACGGCGTGAAGGTCGCGGAAGGCGTAAAGGTCGGCGTCGGCGTGATCGTCAGGCTGGGCGTCACCGTTGGTGTTTCGGTAGGTGTGTCAAAACCTGCTGGCGTGGCTGTATATGTCAGCGTCGGGGCGAAAACAACCGCTGTTGCTTCAGGTAAAGGCGTTTCGCTTGCGGCTTCAGCCACAGGCGGTGACGACGGCGTCAGCGCAGGCGGGTCGGTCGGAAGCTGCATCAGCGTGGGAATGACGACCGGCGCATCGACGCGGGCGCACCCGGCGCACAACGCGAGGGCAATGGCGAACGCCAGAACGACCGAATGGCTCATCATGACCTTCCAGAGGCGGAACGCGGGAACAGGAAGCGTTGTCTTACGGCGAAATTGCGCCCGGCAGATGATAATTGATAAACAACATGCTGCGCGTAACGACAATTCCGATATCATTATCATACTGAAGTATAGACGTGCTGCTCAGTTTTCTGGAAACGCGCACTATCGCCGACGCGGAAAAGAGGCTCAATGTCAGACGGGAAAACCACCGACGGCGCAACCACGCGGATTCGCCCGATTACCGGCGCGCAGTTGTTTGCCCGCATCATGCCGGCTGAGACAACGCTTCGCTTCGTCCACATCAGCGACACACACATCCACCACGACCCGAACTACACGCTGCCCGAAGCGTCGCACACGCCGGTCGACGGGGCGCGCGCGCTGGTCAATGCCATCAATTCGCTGCCCTTCCAGCCGGACTTCGTGTTACATACCGGCGATGTGGCCTACGATCCCGACCCGCAAGCCTATGTGACCGCGCTCGAAGTGCTCAGCCAGATCAACTATCCGATCTACTATCTGGCCGGCAACCACGACGATGTGGAGCTTCTGCAACAGATCATGCTCAAACGGGAGGAGCCACTTATCCCGTTTGACTATCAGTTTGAAGTCAAAGGCGTGCAGATCGCCTGTGTCGATAGCAACGGCCCGGCGGAAAAGCCGGCAGGGTCGGTCAGCAAAGATCAGCTTGCCCGGCTGGAAGGCATCTGCAAGGCGAAGAATGACGACCGCCCGCTGGTCGTCGCCGTGCATCACAACGTATTGCCGACCGGCATTCCGTGGTGGGATGAGTTCATGCGGATGACGAACGGCGAGCAGTTCCACGAAGCGCTGCTACACGGTCGCCACCGTTTGCGCGGCGTATTTCACGGCCACGTGCACCAGTCCGTCGACATCTACCGCGACGGCATCCTCTACAGCGGCGTCGCCAGTAGCTGGTATCAGATCCACTCCTGGCCCGAGCAAAAGTCGACGCTAGGCGATACCGGCGCGCAACCCGGTTTTAACGTCGTGACGGTCACGCCAACGCAGACCTTCATCCGGCGGCATCATTTTGAAGTCCAGCCGGTGAGTTCGTGTGAATGAGCGGCGGGTGAGTATTCGCCCGCCCGCGCGCCCGATGCGCCGCTAGCATCCTCCAACCGGGTTATAATCTCTCTACGCCAACCCACCCGTTCGTTTGAACCGGCTGGTTCAGAGGCCCTGCCCCGGCAGGGATATTGAGGGGAAGCACCATGGATAAGCGCATGGTCGAGTTCGTTCGGGCGCTGCGTGCAGCCGGTGTACGCATTTCGCTGGCCGAAAGCCAGGACGCCATGTACGGCGTCGAGATCGTTGGCGCGACCAACCGTGATTTCTTCAAAAACGCACTGAAAACGACTCTGGTCAAGGAATGCCGCGATCAGGCGACGTTTGACTACTTCTTCCCGTTATTCTTTGGCGCCGGCACGCCGCCACTGGAAAACATCCCCGACCAGCTATCACCCGAAGAGCAGCAGATGTTACAGCAGGCGCTCCAGTCGCTCGCGGGCGATCTGGACGCCCTGAAGGATCTGCTGCGCCAGTTGCTGCAGGGCCAGCCGTTCAGTCAGGAGCAACTCCAGCAGGAAGGCCAGCGAGCCGGGCTACCTTCCATGAGCGATATGTCACAGCGTCCCTGGGCCGAACGGCGCATGATGCGGCAACTGGGCATGAATGAACTGCGCCAGCTCATCGAAGAACTGCTGCAGGAACTGGAACAGATGGGAATGGGCCAGCAGGCGCTTGAAGAAATGCGCCGGATGCTGGAACAGAACGCCGAAGGTCTGTCGGAACAAATCTCGCAGTATGTCGGCGCGACGCTGGCCGAACAGATGGCCAATCAGGAGCCGCAGCCCAAACCCGATCTAATGGATGTGCCGTTTACGCACCTCGGCGAAGCGGAAGTCGAGGCGATCCGCGATGAAATTCGCCGGCTGGCCGCCCGCCTGCGCAGCCGCGCCGCCCTGCGCCAGAAGCGCGCCAAGACCGGCACGCTCGACCCGCGACGCATGATGCGCGCCAACATGCGCTATGATGGCGTGCCGCTGGAACTGAAATTCCGCACCCATCATGTCAAACCCTGTCTGGTGCTGATCTGCGACCTGAGCACATCCATGCGCTACTGCGCCGAATTTCTGCTGACGCTGGTCTATGAGCTTCAGGATCAGGTCGCGCGCACCAACAGTTTCGTCTTTATCGACGATCTGGTGGACATCAGCATGGTGTTCAATGAACATGAGCCACGCGAGGCAATCGAGCAGGTGTTGATGGAAAACCGCCCCGGCTACTACAATACCGATCTGGGCAACAGCCTCAACACCTTCCGCGAAAACCACATGAGCACGATCACCAGCCGCACGACCGTCATCATTCTGGGCGACGGGCGCAACAACTATAACGACCCGCGCATTGACATCGCTCAGGAGATACAGCGGCGCGCCCGGCGACTGCTGTGGTTCAACCCGGAGCCGCCACACCAGTGGGGCACGGGCGACAGCGACATGCACCGCTATGCGCCGGTAGCTGACGGCGTTTTCCGGGTGAGCAACCTGCGTGAGCTTGCCAACGCCGTCGACCGCATTCTAACGGATGGGTAATGGGACAGATTGAAGCCGTACTGCTGGACATGGATGGCACGCTGGTCGACAGCAACCCCGCGCACGCCGCAGCCTGGGTCGAAGCGCTGCGCGAGCACGGCTATGACGTGCCATTCGAGGACGTTCTGCCGCTGATCGGCATGGGTGGAGACCAGCTTCTGCCGCGCGTCACCAACGGCGTGCAGAAGCACAGCCCCGAAGGTATGAAGATCGCCGACCGGAAAAAGCAGATCTTCAAGGAAAAATACTGGCCCCGGCTGCGCCCGTTCCCCTGTGTACGCGAGCTGGTCGAGCACATGCAAACGCGCGGCATGACCGTGCTGGTCGCCAGTTCTTCCACCCGGCGCGATGTACTGAAAATGATGGAACTGGCGGGTATTGCCGACCTTGTGCAAGCGACCTCCGCCGAAGACGCCAAACGGTCCAAGCCCGCGCCGGATATCATCATCGCCGCCCTGCAGAAAACCGGCACACCGGCGGAACGTACGCTTATGATCGGCGACACGCCCTATGACATCGAGGCCGCCGGCGCGGTTGGCGTCGGCGTCATCGGCCTGCGCTGTGGCGGCTGGGACGATGA
Source organism: Chloroflexota bacterium (assembly GCA_003242205.1). GTDB lineage: Bacteria > Chloroflexota > Anaerolineae > Aggregatilineales > Phototrophicaceae > ZC4RG36. The sequence goes on from QGUR01000052.1 coordinate 18,248, forward strand.
CGCGCTGCGCGGCGCGCTGGCGATTTATGACGACCCGGCGGACCTGCTGGCCAACTTCGACCGGTCGCCGCTGGCGCTGAACGGGCGCGGCTGAGCGACCGCACATCTCACTCCAAACCAGAACCGGCAGGTTTTGAGCCTCACCGTCTGGTCTGTTAGATGTACATCCGCACAATTTCCACCAACTGCCGGGCGCGATGACGGAAGGTATGTTCCTTTAGCACCCGTTCGCGGGCTGCCTGCCCCGCGGCCTGCCGCTCGCGATCGTGCGCCAGCAAATAACGATAGCGGTCGACCGCTTCTCCGGGGGAATTAACGTTGAAAATCTCTTTGCCCGCCGCAAACAACGTT
>QGUR01000053.1 GCA_003242205.1 Chloroflexota bacterium
CAATGGGCCGTGACGGGCGTTTGCCCCCCCCCCCCGGCCAGCCGGTCCCCCGCGGGTTAAACCCCCCCCGCGCCCGCGGGTTGGTATTGAACCCCTGAAGGATATACGTGCCGCTGCGCGGAATGGCCCGCCGCAGGGTGGCGAACCGGCTGCCCGCGCCCTGAGCCAGCGTTTGCAGGTTCAGGTCGAGCAGGCGGATTTCCGGCGTCACGCTGCTGGCGCTGTCGGTCGCGAACAGGTTGGCCGCGATCAGGTCGCCCGCGCGGGCGTTGAATACATAGGAAACCACCGGCGCGCCCGCCGTGAATTCGCCGGTCACCGCTTCGCCGATGGTCAACTCCTGCCCTGCCAGCAGGCGGTCGACGTACAGATCGAAATTACCCGCGCCGGAACTGCGGGTTGAACGGATGAGATACCAGCCGGTTTCCGGTAGCGTGGCATAGGCTATGGCTTCGGTCGGGCGTGACTGGGCCGCGCTGCTGGTGATCGACAGCAGGCTGCGGTTGAGAATTTCCACTTCGGGCGAGAGATCGCCGCTGGTCGTCGCCATAATGACGCGCACCAGATCGCCGCGCTCGCCGCCAAAGGCGAAATAGCGTTCCGGCACGAGATCGTCGAGCGCGGCGGCGGTGGGAACGCGATAGGCCACGATGCCGGGCGCGGGTGTGAGACCGAAATTCGGGATGGTCGCCAGAGGGTCGGCGGGGTCGGTCTGGCCCAGCCCTGCGATTTCGACGGTCAGGCGAAAGGTTCCGGTGCTGGTCGCCGCGCTGCCCTGACCATAGCGGCTGGCCTCGATGACATAACGCCCCGGCCGCGGCAGGGTGGTGGTAATCGCCGCATTGCGGCCATCGCCGCTATCGTCATCCTGATCGATCAGCTCTTCATCGGGGCCGAAAAGCGTGAGGAACGGGTCGAGATTGCCCGATGTCGCGTCCATCCGCAGCGTCAGCACGTCGCCGGCGCGGGCGTCGATGCTGTAGCGTACGGCGGGCGAGGAATCGCTGATGTTGCCCTCCACGCTGCTGCCGGGCTGAATCGGAAAGACCGGCAGCGCGGTCGCCGCCGGTTGGGGCGTCGTCTGCGCCAGCCCGACCGTCGCAGCGGAAAAGACCAGCCAGAACGCGAACGCGCGTCTGAACCACACTGTGTTGATCCATCGAAAAAGCACGGCGGCCATGCTGCCAAGTATGCATGTCCGGCGCGATTTCGCCAGCGCCGCCGGTACTGCATTGCCGGGCTGATTTACAATCCCGGTAATTTCGACTACAGTGGTAGCCGGAAAGGAGACGGGATTGGGGCGAAGACAGGCGATGGTTGCCATCCTGATCCTGTGCGTATCGTGGCTGGCCACGAGCGCGCACGGTCAGGAGTTGACATCCGGCAGGTTCATGCGCCCGCATCCGTTGCTTTCGCTGCTGGCGCTCACGCCAGACGAGCCGTTTGCCGTCCGGGGGACGCCGTTCCTCCGCTATACCGATTTCTCCGCCATCCGGCGGTTGCCGGCGCGCGCTTCAGACTGTTCCGGCAACGCCGCGTTCGACCCGGCGGCGTTATACGCGCCGCCCGGTATCGATCCGCGCCAGATCGAACGAGCACTGCTGTTTGGCGATCCGCCCGCCAATGGCCTGATCCTCGAAGGGGATTTTGAGCCGGAGGCGCTCGCTCATGCGCTCCACGCCAGCGGTTACACACAGCGCGACGAGCAGGGCATTCTGCTGCTGCAACCGGAACCGGACGCCGGTAATGCCGGTGACAGACGAGACTCGGTCGCTCTCGCGGGGCGTTACCTGCTGCGCACGCCCAAGCCATCGCTGCTCGACGAGCTGGTAAACGCTTACATCGGTTATCGCCAGTCGCTCTTCACGCGCCCCGGCGTGCTGGCGCTGGCGCAGGCGCTATCACGCCAGACAGGCGACATGCTGCGCGCAGCCTTCTTTTTCGCGGGCGCGCTGCCGCCCGGCCTGCCCAAACTCGCCACAACGGAGGGCGATGGGAACGGGCTGGTCGCGCTGGCGCAATATCGTGACGGCGCGGCGTGGATGACGGCGCTGGCGCTGGTGTATGACGCGCGTGACAGCGCGCGCGTGGCGGCGCGGATGCTGGCGGACGAACTTGAGAACAGGATGCGCCATCACACGGCCCTGTGGATCGAGGCTCCGGTCGTGTACGAAGACTCAAGCGGGGATTATTTCGTGGCGCTGGCCCGCGTGCGCCACCAGGACGATGTCTGCGTGATTGGCGCAGACTGGTTGATTGAGGAGACACCGCGATGAAACGAGCTTTTATCCTTTGCAGCCTGCTGATGGCGCTCGTGCTGGCAGCGCTGCCCAGTGGGGCGCAGGACGCGCAATCAGATGAACATGTCCTGCTGCAAATGCTGAGCATGATCCCGGACACGCCCGTCGCCTTCGAAGGCATCCCGTTGGTGAGCTATATCGACTACCGTGCGCTTGAGCAGGCGCGGCCCGGCGTGCCGACATACGAGAACTGGAATGAGTGGCGGGCATCTCAGGACTCTAAAGAAGATTCTGGCGCGCTCTGGGTGGTCAATTCCTTCCGCATCAACAACGGGCCGCAGTTGTTCCGCTATCTCACCATGGGCAACGAAACACCCGAACTCGTCGGTTTCGACCTGTTCGATGTTGACCACGCGCTGACTTTTGGCGCGCCGCCGTCCGCAGGCAACGTTCTGGCCGGCGAATTCGACGCGGAAGCCATCGAGCGCGCCTTCGTGGCGCGCGACTATGACGCCAGCGAGCAGGACGATGTTCTGCTGCTGCGGCGCAGCGACGGGCGTGAAGGCACGACAACCGACCTGCGTAACCGCAACCCGGCGAACCCGCTCGGCGGCGATCTTGGACGCCAGGAGCCGGTGGCGGTCGGCGATGGCTTCATTCTGAACTCGCCGGACGACGAACTCTGGGAAGCGATGGTAGCCGCCTATCAGGGCGAGCAGCGCGCCTTGCTCGATCGACCGAGCATTGCCGCAGCGGCAGAAGCGATCACGCAGCAGGATATGCTGCTGGTGCAGGCCGCTTTTCTCGATCCGAGCGATGTGGTCGTCGCGTCGTTTGATCCTGCCATTCTGCTGGAGATGACGCCGGGGGCGGAACTCGACGCGAGTATGTTGACGCCACAGGCTGTTCGCAACTACGGGACGCTGCCGCTCTACACGATGTCGGTGCTGGCCGACCTGCAGGATGGCGAGGATCAGGTGGCGCTGGTCGCGCTGGTGTACGATAGCGAGGACGAGGCACGGCAGGCGGCGGAAGAAATGACCACGCGTCTGGCGCTTTTCCGCAACGAGCACCGTGACATGCCGGAGCCGCTGATGGATACGGTCGAAGGCGCGCGTACGGACGAGCCGGACGTGTTCTTCAGCGAAGCAACGGGGAAATACGTCGCGCTGGCAAGCGTGCGTTACCCGATGCCCGATAACGCGCGGGAGAAAATGGAAACGGGCGAACCGGGGCCGTTCAAACTGTCAGGCGTGCTTTATCGCGACTGGATAAACGCGTTGTATGCACGCGCCTTCGATGTTCTCGCGGTGATCGAGTAGACGCTCTCCGTAACCACTGGTAACGCCTGCCACTCGCGCCGGATGCGAGTGGCAGGAAACCGCCCGGTTTCAGCGACCGGGGGTCTTACGATCACCCCTTTCATTTTCTGTTGCAGTCCCCTATACTGGTGGCCCTTCTGACCGCCTATCTCCCCCATTTTTAGCCGGTTCTAGCACTTGCATAAGAAGTTTGCTAGAAATCTTGACAATAACAGGCGTCTTTGCTACATTTCTGGCGTAAGTTTTTAGCACTCTGGCCCTTAGAGTGCTAAATGTTTCAGCCGAACGATTGACGACGCCGGTCCCCAACCGGCAATCGCTGCACTACACGCGCTTAATGCGTCAGGAGGAATACGTATGGCAATCAACATTCGTCCTCTCGGTGATCGCGTCCTGATCGAGCCGATCGAGCAGGAAGAGACGATCGCCGGCGGTATGCTGGTCCTGCCGGAAACCGCTAAGGAAAAGCCGCAGCAGGGTAACGTGCTGGCAGTGGGTGCTGGCCGCCGTGATGAAGATGGCGACCGGATCGCAATGGATGTCAAGGTCGGCGACAAGGTTCTGTTCGCGAAGTATGCCGGCACCGAAATCAAACTGGACGGCAAGAAGCTGCTCATCCTGAAGGAGAGCGACATCCTGGGTATTATCGAGGTCTAAGATCCAGTCTTAGTCCCCGGCGATACGCAGGATTTTCTTTTTCTACCCCACACGACGAAACAACTCATTCGCTGGAGGTCATTTTATGGCGAAGCAACTGATTTTCCGTGAAGAAGCGCGTCGCGGTCTGCAGCGCGGCGTTGATAAGGTCGCTGAAGCGGTTGCGACAACGCTTGGTCCCAAGGGCCGTAACGTCGCACTCGACAAGAAGTTTGGCGCGCCGACCGTCACCCACGACGGTGTGACCGTTGCCAAGGAAATCGAACTCGAAGACCCCTATGAGAACATGGGCGCGCAGCTTCTGAAGGAAGCCGCGACCAAGACCAACGACATCGCCGGTGACGGCACCACCACCGCGACCGTTCTGGCGCAGGCGATCGTCAACGAAGGTCTGCGTAACGTGGCCGCGGGCGCGAACCCGATGCTGCTGAAGCGCGGTATCCAGCGGGCGACCGAACTGGTATCGAAGCACATTCTGGAGCAGGCCACGCCCATCAGCACCAAGGAAGAAATTGCCAGCGTCGCCAGCGTTTCGGCGCAGGACGAGGAAATCGGCAATCTGATCGCCGAAGTGATGGACAAGGTCGGCAAGGACGGCGTGGTGACGGTTGAAGAAAGCCGTGGCCTCGAGTTCGAAACCGAGTACGTCGAGGGTATGCAGTTCGACCGTGGCTATATCAGCCCCTACTTCATCACCAACTCCGAGGCGATGGAAGCCGTGGTCGAAGAGCCGTACATCCTGATCTACGACAAGAAGATCAGCGCGGCGCAGGACATCGTTCCGCTGCTGGAAAAGCTGGTTCAGGTCGGCAAGCGTGACATCGTCATCATCGCCGAAGATGTTGACGGCGAAGCGCTGGCCACGCTGGTTCTGAACAAGCTGCGCGGTATGCTCAACGTGCTGGCTGTGAAGGCCCCCGGCTTTGGCGACCGTCGCAAGGCCATGCTGCGTGACATCGCCATTCTGACCGGCGGTACGGTCATCAGCGAAGAGACGGGCCGCAAGCTCGAAAGCGTCACGCTGCAGGATCTGGGCCGCGCGGCCAAGGTTGTCAGCACCAAGGAAGATACGACGATTGTCGATGGCGCTGGCGACGAAGCTGCCATCAAGGGCCGTATCGAAGAAATCCGCAAGGAAATCGAACTCAGCACCAGCGACTATGACCGCGAGAAGCTGCAGGAGCGCCTGGCCAAGCTGTCGGGTGGCGTCGCAGTGATCCGTGTTGGCGCGGCGACCGAGACCGAGCTGAAGGAAAAGAAGCACCGTGTCGAGGACGCCCTGAGCGCTACCCGCGCCGCGGTTGAAGAAGGTATCGTCCCCGGCGGTGGCGTCGCTCTGCTCAACGCGATTGCCGCGCTCGACGACGTCAAGATGGATCACGAGGACGAGCAGACCGGTGTGACCATTGTCCGCCGCGCGCTTGAGCAGCCGATGCGCCGGATCGCGCAGAACGCTGGTCTGGACGGCGCTGTCATCATCAGCCAGGTACGCCAGCACCAGAAGGAAAAGAATAGCCACCGGATCGGCTTCAACGTCATGACCGAGGAATTCGTGGACATGATCGAAGCCGGTATCCCCGACCCGGCCAAGGTGACCCGCGGCGCGGTCGAGAACGCGGCGTCGATCGCCTCCATGATCCTCACCACCGAGGTTCTGATCACCGACGCGCCGGAGAAGGAAAAGGCCCAGGCCACCCCGCCGATGCCCGAATACTAAACCGGCGACACCAGTAACACTCAAAAAGCCCCCGGCCGCACATGGCCGGGGGCTTTTGATTTCGAGAGAAACGACGACTGGCGCGAGAGATTATTTTCTCAAGCGCGAAAGCCTACGTCTCCGGTATTTTCGCCAGCAGGATGCACGTAGCGACCTGGTGGCCGATGATCCGCTCCTCGCCATCAACGCGGATGGTCAGCGGCCCCTCGAAAGGATCGCGCGCGAGGACTTCGACTTCGGCGTTCAGCTTCAGGCCACGGTCGAGGATGTGGCGCAGCATTTCAGGGTTGTCGGTACGCAGCCGGGCGACGACGCCGCGCTCGCCCTCCGGCCATTCCGATAGGGGCTGCATCTCGCGCTCGGCCATGGTTCCATCGGCGGCGGGAATCGGGTCGCCATGTGGATCGACATCGGGATTGCCGAGCTTCCGGGCAATCGCGTCGATAAAGCGATCCGAAACGGCGTGTTCCAGATTTTCGGCCTCTTCGTGAACTTCGTGCAGTTCGTAACCTAGCTCGGTCATCAGGTACAGTTCGATCAGCCGGTGGCGACGGATGATCTTAAGCGCAACTTCTTCCCCCGCCGCCGTCAGCACCACGCCGCGATATTTCTGATAATCGACCAGCCCGTCCTTGACCATGCGCTGCGCCATATCCGTCACGGATGGCGCAGAGATGGTGAGGGCTTCGGCCAGCGTATTCGTCGAGACACGCTCCGAATGCTGCTGCAAGCCGTAGATCGCTTTAAGGAAGTTTTCGACGGATTCGGAGTGGCCCGAAGAGGTGTTATCGGACATTGACGCCCTCGAATACATCAATCCTACCCGAATTATAGCACACGGCGGCGGGCGCGCGTAGAATACTCCTCAGTTGTACCGTTGCCGGCGCAGGCCGGTTTTGCCCCTTTTGCGAGGCATGTTTATGACAGCTATTGACGAAATCAATGTAAAGCACGATCAGGTGCGCGCGCTGCTCCAGAAGCACAACGCGGACGGCCTGATGCTGCGCCGCACGGCCAATATCGCATGGTTCACCGGCGGGGCGGACGCCAGCATTTTCACCGCGACCGACATGGGCGCGTATACCGTGCTCGTCACGCCCGACGACCGGATCGTCGTCACGGATAATATCGAAGAAACCCGCCTGCGCGACGAGGAGCAGCTTGAGCAGCTAGGTTTCAAATACCATGTTTCCCCGTGGCACGCGGCCGAGCCGCCATCCACACCCAGAATGCTGACGGATGACGGCGACATCGCCGCCGAACTGCAACAATTGCGCGCCGTGCTGACCGAAGCCGAACAGGAACGCCTGCGCGCGCTGGGCCGCGACGCGGCAGCCGCAATTGAAGAGGCAACCCGCGCCGTACAACCCGGCGATACCGAATATGATATCGCCGCCCGGCTCGACGCCGCCGTTCGCAGACGCGGCGGTTTCGCCGTCGTCAATCTGGTGGCGACCGACGAGCGCATCAGCCAGTATCGACACCCGCTGCCGACGATGAAACGTCTGGAGCGTTACGCCATGCTGGTGGTGTGCATGCGCCGCCACGGCCTGATTGTCTCGGCAACACGGCTGGCGCATATCGGCCCGATCCCGCCGGAGCTTCAGGAAAAGGCGCGCAAAGTGGCCACGATTGACGCGCGCGTCATGGCGGCGACCAGACCCGGACGTACCTTTGCCGCCATCTTTGACGACCTGATGGGCGCGTATGCTGACGTCGGCGAGGCGGGACAATGGACCTATCACCATCAGGGCGGTCTGGCGGGTTACGCGGCGCGCGAGCGCATCGCTACGCCCGGCGATACGACCGTGGTGCAGGCCGGGCAGATGTTCGCCTGGAACCCGTCGATTGCCGGCTATAAGTCCGAGGACACCATCCTCGTTCGTCAGGACGGTTTTGATATCGTCACGCAGGCCTCCGAATCCTGGCCTATGATCGATGTCACCGTTGGCGATCTGCGCGTGCGCCGGCCGGGTATCCTGGAACTGCCATCATGACGCGGCCTGAAGCTGCCAAGCTCAAGCTCCGGATTGCCCTCCTTGCCTGCCTGTTCGCCCTGCTGCTGGCTTCCACGACGCTGGCGCAGGACGCGACCGCCAGCGTCGACGAGTCGCCAGCATCCGAACCGACGGTCGAGCCGCTGGCTGAAGGCCCCGTGACCACCGTGAACGGCGAAAGCGTGCCGGCAGCGCTGTTTCAGCAGCGCGTCCGGCTGACGCGGTTCCTCTATGCCTATACGCTCAGCGAAACGCTGAACGGCCTGCTGGACAGCGGCATCGCCGCGCAGAACGCCGTCAATGCCGTACAGGCCTTCTTCGCCGACGAGTTCCGGCTGCTTCAGGTACACGACCTGATCGGCGACCGCGTTCTCGACACGCTGGAACGGGACGTACTGCTGCGACAAATCGCGGCAGAACGCGGATTAACCGTCGACGATGAAGCAATCGACACGCTGATCCTGGACTATATCAACCGGCCCCGGACTCTGGTCGCAAGCGCGCAGGGCACGGCGGACGAACCATCACCCTCTGATGAAGCGCTCGAAGCCTTTTACGCCGAAGCCTTCACGCGCGTGGGCGTCTCGTCTGAAGTCGTGCGCGACTTCTTCGAGGCGCAGGCGCTGCGCGACGTAGTGCTCGAAGATGAATTTGGCCCGATGCCGCAAGAGTGGCCGTTTGTGACCGTGCGCCACATTCTCGTCGCGTCTTACGATCAGGCGACCGACGTGCTGGCCCAGTTGGAAAACGGAGCCGACTTCGCCGAGCTGGCCGAAAATGTGTCGATCGACCAGAGCACGGCAGCGGAAGGCGGGGCGCTTGGCACAACGATCTCCGAGGTGTTCGTGGAGCCGTTTGCCGAAGCCGTGCGCGAAGCGCCGGTCGGTGAGTTCGCCGGCCCGGTTGAAACGCAGTTCGGCTACCACATATTTCAGGTGACGGAGCGTGAAACGAGACTGGTGGACGCGGAAGCCATCGAGGCGCTGGCAAGGGCGCGCAGCCGTGAATTCCAGAACTGGTTGAGCGCGCAAGTCATCGCGGCGGATATCAAACGCGAACCCGACTGGTTCGATTTGATCCCGGTGCAGCCGGTCGGCGAGGAGTTGCTGCGCCAGATGATCTCCCGCTAAGCTCGATGACTCGCCGTCGGCGGCTTACGTCTGGCCGCGCGGCGGCGGGACATCCGTATACTGGTCGATGAAGCGATGCTGCGCGCGCAGACTGGCGTATCGCTCTTCAATGCGCTGCTTCATCACCGGATCGGTCAGCATGAGCCGCATGTCATAAGCGTCCTCGCCGTTGTTGTGATAATAGCGCGGCTTAACGTCCGTAATTTGGAAGTCGTGTTTGCGATACAGGTTTTGGGCAGCGGTGTTGCTTACGCGCACTTCCAGAACGACATACGCCGCGTTGAGCGTCAGCGCCCGCCTGACCATCCCGGCCAGAACGATCTCGCCGTAGCCGCGCCCGCGCTCGGCGGGATGCGTGGCAATCGTGCTGATGTGCGCCTCGTCTGCGATATGCCACAGCCCGCCATAGGCCACGATCTGCCGCTCGGCCTGTTGCGCGCCGCTCAGGTTTTTCACCAGCCGGCGCAGCCCGGTCGCCGGAGCGACCTCGACGGTCTGCTCCAGCACAACCATATGGCTGTAAGTCGACTCGCTGACTTCATAGGCGTAGGAACGGGCGGACCACGGTGGATCGAAGGACAGGCGATCAATCGTGATCACCTGCGGCACGTCGCCCATGGTCATGTAACGTAAGATCAGGCTCATATGCGGCGGCGTGTACCGTTTCTACCGGGGCGGTTTGGCGCAGGCTGGCTGCATCACGGCGTATCCTTCGTTTGCACGTAGACCGGCACGACCCGGTCGGCCGGAAAGTCGCCGGGGCTGACCTGAAGTTTCGCCCAGGCTTCCTGCGCCAGAAAGCCCGCGCGACGCAGCCGCAGCGCTGCCGGGGCGAGCGTCACCGGCACGCCCTGATGCTCGGCTTCGATCAGCGCCTCGAACCCGGCTTCGTCCACCTCACCCGTGATCCATGCCGGGCCGTCGATGCTCTTGACCAGCGTTTCCCAGTCCATGATCTGCGCCTCGCCGCGCGCCGACCAGCGGCTGGTGCGCCACTGATGCGTTTGCGTAATGATGCGCCCGCGCCCGGCCTGCACGACCGTCACCAGACCGCCGTTGAACTGCGGCTGGGCGGCAGCGAGAATTTCCATGGTGGTCATACCGACCAGCGGCAACTGGCGCGCGCTGGCGATACCTTTGGCGAGCGCGACGCCGATACGCAGGCCGGTATAAGCGCCGGGGCCAATGCAAACCGCAAGCGCTGTCAGGCGCTCAACCGGCACATCCGCCCGCGCCAGCAGCCGGCGCACGGCGGGGGCCAGCTCAGTGCTGTGGTTGCTTGCGCCCGTCCAGGTGTCTTCAGCCAGCAGGTTGCGCCCGTCATACAGGGCGATGCTGGAAAGCTGTGTTGCTGTATCTATGGCAAGTAACATGGCTGCCTTCTGGCATTCCGTTGGCAGACGACCGCCACCGGCGCTGGAGACCGTCACACGCCGAAGGTCGACTGGCGAAACTTTCTCAGCAGTTCCTGATAACGCTCTCCGGTTGCGTCGAAAATCAGATTGCGCCGGGTCGGTTCGAGAATCCGTAATTCAATCCACAGCCGCTGGCGCGGCAAGACGTTCTCGATATGTTCCGGCCATTCCACAATGACCGGCCCCTGTCCGTTCAGAATGTCGTCCAACCCGATGGATTCCGCATCCGCCGGCCCGCGCAGGCGGTAACAGTCCAGATGGTGCAGTCGCTGGTTGTCCTTCTCGCGCGTGTGAACGTGAACCAGATTGAATGTTGGGCTGGTCAACGGCGTTACCGCGCCCCAGCCGACCCCGATCCCGGCGGAAAAGACCGTCTTGCCGGCCCCCATGTCGCCCGCAAGGCAAATCACATCTCCGGCCTGAAGGAGCTTTCCAAGCCGCATACCGAGACGTCGGGTCTGTTCTGCGCTGTGTGTGATAATGTCAAGTTCGCCGTCTCTGAGGATGGGCACACGTGGCTCCGGCTAGGACGTTGGGTAAATCTGGAGCGATTATACTATGCCGGGCAAGTGGCACGAAAGGATAACGCGCGCCGGAATGAATCGGGCGTTCGCCCTCATCTTCCACGCCGGAAGACGAGGGCGCGCGATCAGGGCAGAACGCGGCAGGGATTGCTCAGTTCGCCCAGCCCTTCAATCGAAACGGTGACAACTTCGCCGTCTTTCAGAAAACGCGGCGGATTCATGCCCATCCCCACGCCGGGTGGCGTTCCCGTCAGGATGACGTCGCCCGGTTCCAGTGTGAAATGCTGCGACAGGTACGAGATTAGGGTGGGGATTTTGAAGATCAGATTGCTGGTGTTGCTATCCTGCATGATTTCGCCGTTGATGGACGACGTGATACGCAGGTTGTGTGGATCGGGAATTTCGTCGCGGGTGACCAGCCACGGCCCCAGCGGGCAGAACGTGTCCAGACTCTTGCCGCGCGTCCATTGCAGGTCCTTGCGCTGCTGCAGGTCGCGCGCGCTGACGTCGTTGGCGCACATATAGCCGAAAACATGCTCCATCGCCTCGTCTTCGGAGACTTCCTTGGCGCGCCTGCCGATGACAACCGCCAGTTCGGCCTCCCAGTCCACTTCTTCGGTGATGGACTGCCGCCATGTGATCGGCTCATTCGGCCCGATCACCGCGCTGGGGAACTTGGCGAAGATCAGCGGCTTATCCGGCACTTCCTTGCCGGTTTCCTTCGCGTGGTCGGCATAATTCAGGCCAATGGCGATGATCTTGCCGGGGATGAGCGGCGCTTCGATCTTCACATCTTCCAGTTTGAAGCGCACGCTGCCGGGACTTGGCGTCATGCTGCGCCGGACAGCCGCCAGCATCGAATCCGGCCACGCCATTTCCATGATTTCGCCATCAAGCAGTTGTCCCAGCCGGGTACGGCCGTTGTGGGAGAACGTTACGAGTTTCATAGGCAATATCTCATTCTTCGTTGGGCTGCGGGAAAGGCATGCTTTCGCGTCTGAGCACAGCCCTTTATTCTAACGTGTCTGCGGCATTCTCTACAGATGTGGCAGACACCCGACCGATTCGACCGCGGGAGCGAAAGTCGCTATACTGCGAGAAAGCATCGCTGGAACGGTAGATCCTGCTATGGGAGAAGACGCTTTTCGTGCTGCGCGGGAGAACATGCTGGCAAACCAGCTTCGCGCGCGCGGCATACATGATACGCGCGTGCTGGATGCCATCCGGTCCGTTCCCCGCCATGAATTTGTACCTGAAAATCTGCGCGCAGACGCTTATAGCGATACGCCGCTGCCCATCGGCAGCGACCAGACCATTTCGCAGCCCTTCATCGTCGCTTACATGACACAGCTTCTCGGCCTGACCGGGCGCGAATACGTGCTTGAGATCGGCACAGGCTCCGGCTATCAGACTGCGGTGCTGTGCAAGCTCGCACGCTACGTTTATTCGCTGGAACGCTATCGCAGCCTTGCCGAACGGGCGGCGCACACGCTGCATCGACTGGAGATCAAAAACGTCGATATTCACGTCGGCGACGGCAGTCAGGGATTGCCCGATATGGCCCCCTTCGACGCGATTATCGTCACCGCCGCCGCGCCGTCGATACCGGGGCCGTTACAGGCGCAGCTCAGCCCTCGCGGCGGTCGCATGGTGATCCCCGTTGGCGACGCCGAACGCCAGCATCTGGAGCGCGTCATCCGTAACGGAGACCGCTGGCATTTTGAACGCGATATCGCAGTGAAATTCGTGCCACTCGTCGGGCGCTACGGCTTTACGCCATCGGCGTGACAAGCCGGCGGGACAAACGCGTTAGTCGCTGTCTTTACGACCGTTGCGCTGATCGACGAAGTCGTGGATAAATCCGCCGCGGTCACTGGCGACCAGCACGCCGCTGATCTTGTTGATCACCAGCTCGCCGAAGTGGGTCAGCAGCGCGATGATCTGCTCGCGCATGACCATCATCAGGTCGTCCCAACTAACCCCCGGCGGCAGGTATGGCTCCCGCAATTCGCGCGTGTTTTCGAGATAAGCCATGACCGGATCGACGTCGGGAAAGACGAGGGCGGTCGGCAGGTCGTAGCGCACGACGGCGTAAAAATGATGGGCCAGTTGTCGCGTGCCATTTTCCAGCGAAAAAGCGTGATGTGGGAACTGGGGTGGCTGAACCTGACCTTTTCCGGAAGCGCCCAACAGGACAAGCGCCCGGCGCATCAGCGCCTGAATTTCCGGCATGGTGTGCATGCTGTTGGTCGCCGCCAGCAGCACCCCCTCCGGTTTTAGCACGCGGTGAAACTCGCGCAGTGCCCGATTCCGGTCGCTCACCAGAAAGAGCATATGGTTCGCCATGACCACGTCGAAGGTATTATCCGGAAACGGGAGGTGTTCGACGTCGCCGACAGTGGTATGGCGAGAATCGGGATGCCGGTCGAGCATCACGTGGCTCAGGTCGATGCCGGTATATTTTACGTCCGGGCAAAGCTGGGCCAGCGCTTCGACGTAATTGCCTTCTCCGCAGCCTGCGTCCAGAACATGCTCATCGCCGCGCCAGTTGACGCGCTCCAGTACCCAACGCTGGAAATCGACCCGCGGGACACTGTAGCGGTCGTAAATTTCCTGACGACAGCGCAGCGACTCGCCGGTTTCGAGATATTTGGGCATCCAGCCGCCTTCGGACGAAGCATCCATCGTTGTCTGTAAAAAATGATATCAGTCTGTGCCTACTATAACCCCGACTCGGTGTTTTTGCATAAAGCCGGCGCTCACGATCCGATATAATCCCCTGAACCATAACCCATGAAAGCGGGCGATCTGATGGTCCAACTTCCTGATGTCGCACTGGCGCGCTACCGGCTGGCGAACTATCTGACGGCGACGCCTGTCGAAGAAGCGCCGCTGCTAGGCAAGAATCTCTTTCTCAAGCTGGAAAACACCAACCGCACGCATTCATTCAAGGTACGGGGCGCATTAAACGCGCTGCTGGCGCTGGACGCTTCTGCACGCGCGCGCGGCATTATCGCGGCATCGTCGGGCAATCACGCTCAGGGCGTTGCCTATGCTGCCAGCCTGCTCGGCATCCAGGCGCGCATCGTCATGCCGGTGCACACACCCAAACGCAAGCTGGCGGGCGTCAAACGCTTTGGCGCGGAGGCCGTGCTGCATGGCGAACTGTATCACGAAGCCGAGCAGGAAGCGCGGCGCATAGAGCGCGAGGATAACAGCCTCTATATCTCGCCCTATAACGACCCGCATATCGTGGCGGGCGCGGGCACGGTCGGTCTGGAACTGCTGGACGTGCTGCCCGATCTGGAACGCGTGATCGTGCCGGTCGGCGGCGGCGGCCTGATTTCCGGAATCGCCGTGGCGATCAAGGGATTGAGGCCACAGGTTGAAATCATCGGCGTCAACGCAACTGCCGGGCCGGCGATGTATAACCTGTTCTACAATACCAGTTTCCCGGATTCGCATGACACGCTGGCCGAAGCGCTTCCCGGCGAAATCGAAGCCGGCTCAATCACCGCCGATCTGGCGCGGCGCTACGTCGACCGGATCGTGCTGGTCAGCGAAGAAGCGATTGCCGACGCCATGCGATTTATGGTGCTGGAACAGGGCTGGATCGTCGAGGGTGGCGGCGCGGTTGGCATTGCCGCCGTGCGTTCGGGAGCAGTCGCCGTCGACGGCAGAAAGACCGCCATCGTCGTCAGCGGCGGCAATGTCGATGGCGACACGCTGAAACGAGTGTTGAACGCCGGGTAGCGGCAGCAGCCCCATCTCCCGCGTTCATGCGGGAGATGGGGAGCGTACAACCGGCGCTTTCAGCCCGTGGCTACGCCTTCTGAATGATCTCAAGACCGCCCAGATAGGGGCGCAACACTTCCGGCACAACCACGCTACCATCGGCCTGCTGGTAATTTTCGAGGATGGCAATGACCACGCGCGGCGTCGCCAGACCGCTGCCGTTGAGCGTGTGGACAAAGCGCGTGCGTTTCTGCCCTTCGGGCCGGTATCTGATGTTGGCGCGGCGGGCCTGAAAAGCCTCGGTATTGCTGCACGAGCTGACTTCCAGCCATTCGCCAACGCCGGGAGCCCACATCTCGACGTCATACTTCTTGCTGGCGCTGAAGCCGAGATCGCCGCTGACGATTTCCAGACGGCGGTACGGAATCCTGAGCGCGCGGCAAATGTCCTCCGCCGCTTCCACCAGCGTTTCCAGTTCGTCATAGCTGGTTTCCGGCGTCGTGAATTTATACATCTCGACTTTTTCGAACTGGTGTACGCGCTTGATGCCGCGCACGTCGCGCCCTGCGCTCATCTTCTCGCGGCGGAAACATGGCGTATGCGCCACGTAGTACAGCGGAAGCTGGGCTTCGTCGAGGATTTCGTCGCGATGGAGGTTGGTAATCGCGACTTCTGCCGTAGGCAGCAGGTAGAGATCGGCATCGGGATCGAAGTAGACGACGTCACGGAATTTCGGGAATTGCGCCGAGCCGTACATCGCCTCTTCCTTGACGAGATACGGCACATACAGTTCCGTGAATCCCTTTTCGCGCGCCATGTCGAGGAAAAAGGAAATCAAGGCGCGTTGCAGCCGCGCGCCCATGCCCTTCAGCACGTAGCCGCGAGAACCCATCAGCTTGACACCGCGCTCGAAGTCGATGATGTCGAGCGCCGGGCCAAGTTCCCAGTGCGGCTTGGGTTCGAAGTCGAATTCGGGCATCTCGCCGTGCACCGGGCCGGGCCGGTTATATTCCTCGCTGTCGAAAACCGGGACCGTTTCGTGAGGCAGGTTTGGCAGCCAGAGCATGGTTTCGTTGAGTTCGCCTTCAACCGCCTCCAGATCCCGGTTCAGGCTTTCGACGCGCTCGCCGACGCGCTTCAGCGCCGCCATCAGCGCGTCCATGCCCGCGTCCACGTCATCACCGGGAACGGACTGGTTGACGCTGGCCTTGCCTTCCATCACCAGCGCCGCCCGTTCATAATCTCCGGCCTCAATCGCGGCGGTGGCCTCGCGCGCCACAGCGCTGCGGGTCACGTCATCCAGCCGCTTGTCGCCGCGCAAACGGCCGATGTTCTTGTTCATCCGGTTGCGCGCCGCCTGAATGCTCTCGGCTTCGGCCAGCAGTTCGCGGCGGCGGCGGTCGAGTTCCACCACACGGTCAACACGCGCCAGCGCGTCCGGGTCGTTCAGCTTGCCGATCTGTTCCTTGACCCAATCGGGGTTTTCGCGAAGGAGTGCGATGTCCAGCATATTTTTCTGATCCTCTCTGCGCGGGCGCGCGCGAGCGCCCGGTTATGGTTTCTCCTGCCATGTTTCCCAATGCACCATTTCGGCCAGCGGTCGCCGGCCGCCGGCCCGCAGCGGGCCTTGTTCCGAAGGCGCGGGATAGCCAAACGAGATGACGGCGTCGACGCGCTTGTCCGCCGGCAAGCGCAGGACGCCGCGAGCTTCTTCCGGAAAGTGAACTGCGCCGATCACAGAGCCAACGCCCAATTCCTGAGCGGCAAGCTGCATGTAGGCCGCGCACTGGCCGGCGTCAAAGGCGATCCAGTTGGCATCTTCGGGAGCGACGTTGGGCGTGACGATGGCAATGCACATCTGCGCGCGGGCGACCGGCGCGAGATAAGCGCCGGTTTTCGACAGCGCTTCCAGCCGCTCGCGGTCGCGTACGACGATGAAATCCCACGGCTGTGTGTTTTTTGAGCTTTGCGCGCGCCTGCCGGCGTGCAGAATGCGCTCGATGACTTCATCGCTCAGCGGCTGGTCAGAAAAATGACGCACTGCCCGCTTTGACTGGATCGCTTCCCATACGCTCATCGTCATCTCCTTAGATACTCTGAACCTACATTTTCACTCCGGCAGTCTGGCGTTGTCGGGGCGCGAGCCGTCGCGCCCGTCAGGTTACTGTCTATTATCCGGTGAACGGCGCTGGCGGTCGCCATGTGAGGGCGGCGGCGGTTCGGGTGGCAGCGGGCGCGTGAAATCGGCGTACAGCCGCACTACCGCCAGCGCCAGACCGATCAGCACCACGGCGATAATCAGCATATCAAAAAATTCGGGCGTGAGCGCCGACATCGGCCTCTCCTTCCAAACAAAAACGCCCCCTCCTGACCAGCCAGGACGAGGCGTTATCGACCTCTCGGCGGTGCGCGGGATAGCGGGAATTACCTTTTATCGGACGACACTGAACCCGACCCGCGCGCGTCGGAATAGTCCGCCTGCCAAACAGGCAGCTTCAGGCTGAAGGTTGTGCCGGCACCTTCATCGCTCTGAAACCACAGCCGTCCGTTCATTGCCTCAACCTCGTGCTTGCACAGATACAGGCCTAACCCGTAACCGAATTCGCCCAGAATCTGTGGCTGGCGCGCGCGCTGGAACGGCGCGAACACCCGCTCATACTCGCTGGCACGGATGCCATAGCCTTCGTCGCTGACGTCGATCTGCACCTGCCTGCCGGTCGGGCGGCAACGCAGCACCACGGGCGTGGCGCGCATACTGTACATCATAGCATTCCGTATTAACTCTCGCAAGACGGTCGCCAGCGCCTCCGGCGAAGCGCTGATCTCGGCGTCTGCCGGGATGTCCAGCCGGATGCGAGAGCGCAAATCCTGCTCGTCGGTTTCGGGATCGAGCAGCCGGGTGTCGTCCAGCGATTCGACAAGATCTTCCAAAAATTCGCCTGCGCGAATCCTGCGCCGTTCGGCCTCAAGGCGCGGGCGCAGCCGCCCCAGACGGATGGCCTGAAGGCGAGACATCAGCTCCAGAAGCCGCTCGGAGCGATGCATGTGCGCGTCGATCAGCCGCGTAAACCCGGAGATACGCCGGTTCAGATAGCCGGCAGTGGCGTCCGGCCCGGCGTGTTTTAGCGTCTGCGCGATCAGTTCGGTATGTCCACGCGTGGCTTCCACGGTTGTGCGCAGTTCGCCGACGAATTGATCCATCAGGTCGGCCATAACGCCCCAGTCAGGAAGCTCAATGCTGACGACCGTCGCCGTGCGGTCGCCATGGCGGACAACCGCGGCCCAGCAGGTATGGTATTCCCCGCGCAGATACACCTGAAAACGCGCCGGTTGGCCCGTTGCCAGCGCTTCGGCGGTCGCGTCTTCCAGCCCGCGACTGCTGTGCGGGCTATCCAGCAGCGCCGTCACCGCCCGCCACCCGTCGGATTCGATCAGGCGCAGATCGGCGTTCAGCAGAGTGCGAGCCGCGGCGTTCGCCGCCGACAAATGACCGTCAGCGTCAAAGACCAGCACGGCCTGCCCCAGCGCGTCGAGCCAGAGTTGTAGCCCGGTGACGTCTGGCTTCATCATCTCACCCGCTCGGTCTGCTACCACGTCTTGCATCAGGCTGTTCAGGCTTCTTCCTGCTGCTGCGGCTGTGTGACTTCGGTTCGCAGATGCGGGAACAGAAGCACGTCGCGGATCGAGCGCTGGTTGGTCAACAGCATGACCAGCCGGTCGACGCCCATGCCAAAGCCGCCGTTGGGAGGCATACCATAGCGCATGGCGCGCAGATAGTCCTCGTCCAGCGGCGTGGCCTCATCATCCTCGCTGCTGTACAGGCGCTGCATGTCCAGAAAACGCTGCTCCTGATCGGTCTA
>QGUR01000365.1 GCA_003242205.1 Chloroflexota bacterium
TTCATCCGCGAAGACTTCGAGTACACGCCGTTATGGGCGCCGCACATCGTCACCGACGAGAACGGGCGCGCAACCGTAACGGTTGACCTGCCCGACAACCTCACCACATGGAGGCTCGATGCCCGCGCGGTGACGATGGACACCGAAGTCGGCCAGACGACGACGGAAATCATCTCGACGCTGCCGCTGCGCGTGCGGCCCGTTGCCCCGCGCTTCTTTGTGGCGGGCGACCGCGTCCAGTTAGGGGCGGTCATCAACAACAACACCGGCTCGCCCCAGACCGTTGAGGCGACACTCGATGCGACCGGCGTGACACTGGAAAGCCCGGCCTCGCAAACGGTGACTATCGACGCCGGATCGCGGGCGCGCGTGGACTGGACTGTTGTGGTGCAGGATGCGCCGGGCGTCGATCTGGTCTTTTCGGCAACCAGCGAACAGGGCTATCAGGACGCGGCGCGGCCGGCGCTGCGTACCGGCCCGGATGACACCATTCCGGTCTATGCCTACAGCGCGCCGGAAACGATCGGCACGGGCGGCATGCTGCGTGAAGGCGGCGCGGCAACCGAGACGATCGCCCTGCCGCCACGACTGGCGGGCGCGGGTGGCGAATTACGGATCAACCTCGATTCATCGCTGGCGGCAACGACCCTCGAAGCGCTGGATTACCTGAAGAACTACGATCACCAGTCCACTGAAGAGACGATCAGCCGGCTGCTGCCCAACGCAGCTACCTATCGCGCGCTGGCGAAACTCGGTGTTGACGATCCGGCGCTGGAAGCTGATCTGTCCGGCGCGATAACCGAAGCCATCAGCCTGCTTGTCGAGGAACAGAAGGCAAACGGCGGCTGGAGCTGGTTCAGCGGCATGGAAACCGCCGACCCGCTGGTGACTGCTTACGGCGCGCTTGGGCTGATCGAAGCGCGCGATGCCGGCTTCGACGTGCCTGCGGAGGCGATTCAGCAGGCGCTGCAATTCGTCAACGGCTCGATGGAGCAGCCACAGGAAGGCACACCCGCCTACCAACTCAACCGGCAGGCGTTCTATCTCTATGTGATGGCCCGCGATCACCAGCTCGACGCCGGCGTTTTCCAGAGACACTTCGACCAGCGCCTGCGGATGTCGCTTGCCGCGCGCGCCTATCTGCTGCTGGCCGCCGGTCACGGTCTGGAAGCCAGCACTCCGGCCATTCCTGCGCTTGTGAGCGACCTGAGCAACGCGGCACGGCTGTCCTCGACCGGCGCGCACTGGGAAGAACAGGTGAAGGACTGGTACAACTGGGGCAGCGACACGCGCACGACCGCGCTGGCGCTCCAGGCGCTGGCGCTGGTCGATCCGGACAATAGCCTGCTGCCGAACGCCGTGCGCTGGCTGATGGTGGCCCGTCAGGGCGACCACTGGCAGACCGCGCAGGAAACCGCATGGGCCGTCACGGCGCTGGCACGCTGGATGCAAATCAGCGGCGAGCTTGAAGGCAGTTATGACTATGAAGCGCGGCTGAACGGCGCGATGCTGGCACAGGCTCAGGTAGCGCCTGAGAACGCGCGTGAAGGCGACAGCCTGCGCGTATCGGTCGCCCACCTGCTGGCGGACACGGCTAACCGCTTGACCGTAGCGCGCAGCGACGGCGAAGGCGCGCTTTACTACAGCGCGTTCCTCGACCTGCAACTTCCGGCCAGCGAGGTAGAGGCGCTCTCTCGCGGCATCTCCGTTGACCGGCAGTATTTCCTGAACGGCGACCCTAAACAGCCGGTGAGCGAGGCGCAGGTCGGCGACATCATCACCGTACGCCTGACGCTGGTGCTGCCGGAAGAAATGTACTATGTCGCGCTTGAAGATCCGCTCCCGGCGGGCGTGGAAAGCCTTGACACACGTTTGCTGACGACGACCGCCGCCGCGCAGGCCCCCACGCTACGCATGCCGCTACAGAGCGATCCATTCTGGTTCCATGGCTGGTGGTGGTTCGACCGCACCGAATTGCGCGACGAGTCGACCAACCTGTTCGCCGACTTCCTGCCGCGCGGAACCTACGTTTACACCTATCAGGTTCGGGCAACAGTGCCGGGTGAATTCAACGTCATGCCCGCCCACGCCTATGCCGTCTACCAGCCCGACGTGTTCGGACGCACCGCCGGAGGGACATTCACGGTGCTGCCCGGCCCAGAGCAACTGAACGAGGAATAGACTCAAGCCTCATCCCCGCTCCCCTCCCCAAATCCATGAAACGCGATTTGGGGAGGGGAGCTACCGCACCATTGATCCCCTGCGCCTTGATCCATAACGAATTGCATGCCAGCGCGCGCAGGGTTAATCTCCCTGCGGCTCCATTTCCAGATAGTCCGCCAGCAGAATATCTTCGACACTGATGCCGAGAATCCGCAGCATTTCCTGAATGCGCTCGGCCTTGTTTTCGGCATCGGACGGCGACCACGTGCGCGCCTTCAGTTCCACAAACAGGCCCGGCAGATTTGGCTGTGTAACCCGGTCGACGTTGACGTAAAACAACACGCCCTGATAGTGAATGTGCCAGCGGCGACGATCCTTGTGTAGCTCGCGTTCGCGCGCCGGCTGGAAGTATTCGCGGTAGAAGCGAAGCGGCCGGTCGGCGTCAGCAATAAACCGCGAGTGTGACAGCAGCGTCGTCGAGTGGTAGTCGCGCACCTTGGAGGGCAGCGTATAAGTCAGGCGCGCCCGCACCGACAGCACCTCACCATTGCCGCCGAGCAGGTCGTCCTCGCGATAACGTATGCGGCTATGATCCGGATCGTCGAACAGGAAATAGGTGTCGTACTGGCGATAGTGAACCTGCTTTAGTACCTGAACGTCCGGATGGTCGAGCAGGCGCTGAAGGGCGCTCTCATCCGGTAACTGCGCCTTGACCTGCACCTCGAAGCTCTCGCTCTGCTGCAAACCGCCAATGGCGAGCAGCTTCCGCAACACATTCTCTTCCCGCGCTGTCAGGAAACTGTCGACCTTCCGGGCATAAATTTCCGCTTCCTGAAGCAGCGCCTGTTCGTCCAGCGTCAGCAGGCTCCGGTCGCGCATCAACCACCGGCCATGGCACATGACGTCACGCACATCCGTGCTCTTGCCCGCGTAAACGATGCGCGAGTAAACGGCGTCGAGGTCACGGTCGAAATGCGGGAAGTTGTGGACAGGCCGCGCATCCATCACGATGACATCGGCCAGCTTGCCCGGCTCCAGACTGCCGGTGACATCCCCCAGAAACAGCGCCTCCGCGCCCTGCCGCGTCGCCATCAGCAGGGCCTGGCGCGCCGGCACTGCGGTTGGGTCTTCGCTTGCAGCCTTGGCCAGAATCGCAGCCAGTCGCATTTCCTCGAACATATCGAGGTCATTATTGCTGGCCGGGCCATCCGTGCCAATGCCAACCGTCAGCCCGTGATCGAGCATGGTCGCTACCGGCGCGATGCCGCTTGCCAGCTTCAGATTACTCGTCGGGCAATGGGCAACCGTGGCATCATGCTCGCGGAGCATCGACATCTCATTACGGTTGATGTGGACGCAGTGCGCAGCGAGCACACGCGCGTTGAACAGCCCAACCGAGTGTACCCACGGCACGACGGTTTCGCCCTCCTGCTCCAGCATGTTTTCGACTTCCAGCCGGGTTTCGGCGATGTGGATCAGCAACGGCACGTCGAATTCCGTCGCCAGCGCGACACAGCGCTGCAGCGTCTCGGCGGTGTTGGAATAAGGCGCGTGCGGCGCGATGGCAGGCGTCACCAGCGGGTGGCCTTTCCACTCCTCAATAAACTGGCGCGCGTAGCGAAGGCTATCTTCAAACGTCTCGGCGTCGGGCGCGGGGAATTTAAGCACCGTCTGCCCAAGCACGCCGCGCATACCGGCGGCGGCAGTGGCAGCGGCGACATCCGCTTCAAAGTAATACATATCGGCGAAGGCAGTCACGCCGCTGCGGATCATTTCGGCGCAGGCCAGACTGGCCCCAAGACGGCAAAATTCGGGACTGACAAATTCTCGCTCGGTCGGCATGCAGTAACCCATAAGCCAGACATCGAGCCGCAGGTCATCGGCAAGGCCGCGCAGCAGCGTCATGGGCACGTGTGTGTGTGCATTGACCAGCCCAGGCAGCACGTACGTCCCGGAACAGTCGATCACTTCATCG
>QGUR01000054.1 GCA_003242205.1 Chloroflexota bacterium
AAAACCGCCGAAAAATAAGAACAAACGGCTGCGCGCGCGGGGGATAAAAGGCGTGGGGCAGCCCCCCCCCCGCCGGCGAGCGGAACCAAAGCCAGAACGGCGGAGACAGCAGGAAGCCAACCGCCAATAAGCCCACCCCGAAAGCTGCCAGCGCGATCAGATCATCGCGCGTCAGCCGGGCACGGTCGTGACGGAACATGCGACGCAACGCATCAGCGCCGAGCAGCGCAAGCAGAGCCACCGGCGCATCCCACGTATTCAGAAAACCAAGCCCGCCGACCACGAGGCTATAGAAAGCGAACTCGCCCGTCGATGGGTTGCGTTGCCGCAGCAGCACGTTAAGCGCCGTTCCAAGCGCCAGCAGCACAAACGGCAATGCCAGCACATGAGGATGATTATCCGCCAGCAAAAAACTGAAGGCCGGAAACTCGTCAATGACCTCGATATGTCCGTTCTCAAGGCTCAGGTCGCGCAGAACCCGCGCGGCGCGGAACCACCACCAGTATCCGGGCGATCCCCACGTCGCCGGGTCGAGCGTGCGCTCCACACCTTCAGCCACGAACAACGGCGTCTCCCGCGCGTTGACGTCCCAGAAATCGAGATATGCTTGCGACGCCGCGCCCGTCTGGTAGGGCAATTCCAGCAGCGGCAGTTCGAAATTGCCAAGCAGGACAACGAACGCCATGCCAAGCAGCCCGATCAGAATGGCCGTCCGGCGTGGCTGGGTGGCATCGTGAACGAAGCGTCCCGCTTCCTGAACTCGCGCCCGCACCAGATTGTAAACCACGCCAAAGCTCGTCAGCCCGGTGAGCGCGAACAGCAGCGAAATGGTCATGTTGAAGCCGGTCGTGCTGTGGATGCCGCTCAGCGTCGACAGCATCGAAGACAGCACGTAGCCGAAGTAGTAGTAACTGACGGCGTAGCCCGCCATCCAGCCATCGTTCGGCGGGAAGGTCTCGCTGCGCTGGATGGAACTCATAAACATCAGTTCCATCGGCTTTTCCGTGCCGGTCAGCCCGTTCTGGTGCGCCCGGTATAGCGCCCAGACGACGAACAGCAGCGCGAACAGAATCTCGGACACGACGACAGCCGCCCGGTTCTCGCGCCCCCACGCCCGCCAGTCGAGCGGTTCGCCAGCCCGCAGGTAGACAACGAGCGAAACCGCGATGACGATCAGCCACGCCAGCAGCATATCGCCGGACGAGTTACGCAAAAAGCCGAGGCTCGCCAGCAGCCAGAATGTAAAGCCGGTCAGCAGCAGGCCAACGGCGCGCGCCAGCGTATAGCCGCGATCCGGCAGGCCGCCCAGCAGACGCACGACCAGCGGCAGCGCGGCAGCCCCTGCCAATGTGACCAGCAGCCACCAACTCAGGACGATTCCGCCCTCACGAAGCATCCAGTCCAGCACGTTCCGTCACCTGCTCAAGCCGAGCATCCTTGTTGACCCGATAAATGGTCGCGTTGCCTTCCTGATAGGCCACGTCGAGCAAGCCCATCTCCACCATCTGGTCGAACTTCGCCAGATTTTCCGGCGGGTAGTACGCCCGCTCCAGCCCGCTGACGATGACATAGCTGACGTCATAGTGGCGCAGGATGTCCCATGCCGTCGGGATATCGAGCGTCATGTAGAAAGCATTGACATTGGCGATGCGCTGTTCGACCAGCCGCGGCAGCGGGTTAAATGTGCGTTGCTGGCGCTGGTGGAAATTCCAGCCCACGACCGACGGCAAGCCCGTGTAGATCGAAATGCGGCTTCCCCACAGATATTCGCGCTCGCTGCGGCCCTCCATGATAACCGGCGTGCCTTCGACATTCTCCTGCAACCAGCGAATAACGTTGTAATCATCCGCCAGCGAGAACGGCGCGGCAGGAGGCGTGGTTGTCGCAATAACCTGCGGCGTGCCTTCATACTGCGAGGCGTACTGCATGTATGCCATACCGTCGAGCGTGAGCGGCATATGGGGGGCCATGCGGAAAACCGCCTTGCCCGGCGTCGCCATGAACGGATAGAGCGCCGCGACGAACACCAGCACCGCCAGAGCGAACGTCCAGAAGCCGCGCACTGCCCCCGGCCAGCGACCATAGCCGGAAATCAGCCAGGCAAACGCCGCGCCGCCAGTGACGCCGAACAACAGCCAGACCTGAATATAGAACTTGAAGACGGTGTTCTGGCGGCCAATGTCGCCGTCGAGCACGACATACTCCACTGCCAGCGTCAGGCCGAGCGCGAGGCCGGCCAGCGCCAGAGCAAACTGCATCATACGCGTCTGCCCGGCGCGGAAGAACAGGATCGTGATCCAGACCAGCAGCGGCACGACGATCAGCGTTACCTGATACCCCTGCAGCGTCAGCACGACCGCCGCCGCCACCAGCAGCACGATGACCATCGACGCCATACCGAGCAGGCGCGAAGTCCCGCGCAGCGAACGCACATAGGTCGAGCGCAGCCAGCGGGCCGTATCCCACACCAGCAGCGAGACGATCAGGAACAGGAACAGGCCGTGAATATCGACATAGGCCCAGATGGGCGTGCGATTGCCCTCCCACGGCAGCACGCGGCTGTAGGTGGCAGCGTACCACGACGTGTACGGCAACGCGACGAGAAAACTAACAGCAACGAAGCCGCCAACCCACAACACGAAATCGACCACCGACCAGCGGTTGAGGCGTTCCGACAGCGGATTCCAGAACAGCCAGACGAAGAAAAACCCGATTCCGGCGACAAATAGAATCGCTGCCAGCCCGGCGAAAGCGCCCTGAACGACATAGGCGACAATGCCCGCAACCAGCAGCCCCAGCGAAACGGCGATGGCGATCATCTGGCCGAGACCGGAACGACCTTCAGCACGGCTGGTTCCCGCCCAGCGCAGCCACCAGACATAGCTCAGCCCGGCGACACTGAGCACCATGAACGTCGCCCAGTCCCAGGTATTGGTCGCCCGCAGCATACCGACCGCCAGCCCGCCGAGCACAATGGACAACCCTGCCTCCAGCGCGCTGCGGCGCAGCCGTCCCGCGAGAATCGTTTCGCTGAGCAGGAAGCTCATGGCGAACAGTTGCAACGGCATGGCGATCATATGCGCGTGCAGGTCGCCATAGAGGAAGGTGAAATAGGGCAACTCGGTAATCGCCCCGCCAGAATTGACCGGAGGTTCGGCCAGCACGCGCGTCGGCCCCCAGAACCAGCGGTCAGGACTGACACTGAACGCCGCTTCGCCGGAAATGACGCGCCCGATGCCGCGCAGAACGGAAGCAATCGCCTCGCCCATGTTTGAAAGCTCGTAGTTCAGGCGATCTGCAAGCGGTACATCGCGCGCCATTTCAGCCAGTTCCGCGAATGCCGAGGCGTCGGGTTCGTGCCCACTTGCCTCGCGATACCGCTGTAACAGGAACATCTCCAGCGTCTGCGGCTGCCGGTAGCCGCCGATCTCGCCCAGTTCGGCAAAAATGATGCGTGGCGTATCGAGATTGCCGAGCACGACGGTCAGCAGCAACGCGGCAATACCCGCAACCCAGGGGTTGCCCAGCGGGCGCGGCGGATGCAATTCGTCGTCGGGGATTTCCTCCGCTGCCCGGCGGGAGCGCCACGCGCTGGCCATGTTGAACGCGACAGAGAACGCGGCGATGCCCGTCAGCCCGAACAGCGTCGGTATCACGAGGTTATAGGCTACCGACGGCACGACACCCAGCAATAGTACAGGCGCGCCGACGATCACATAGCCGAAGTAATAGTAATTGATGTAACCATCGGCAAACCACGGATCGATGGGCGGGAAAACCGTGCTTCGCAGCACGCCATTGAAATAGGCGAAGTCCATCGGCTTCTCGCCGCCATACGCCGGATGCCACAGGTCAGGGTTTGTCAGCCGGACGCTCAGAAAGGCGACGAACAGCAGCAGCGTGATCGCTTCGATGCCGAGTAGCCGCCGCCAGTACATCTGAATATACATGCCGATGGTGGCTTGCGAACGCCAGGCAATGACGCCGCTGGCAACGGCGAAGCCTATCAGCGCCAGCAGGATGCCCGTTTGCGACCACGCCGGAATACGTGCACTTGCCAGCACCCATGCCAGCCACGCGACGACGAACATGCCGGTGAACTTGGCGAAGCCATAGCCCCGGTCAGAGAGGCCCGGCAGCGCGACAAACAGAAGCGGCCACGCGGCCCAACCAAAGATAACAATCGTCAGCCACCAGATGATGACGGCCAGCACATGGTTTGTGTTGAGCAGGCTGTCCGTGTCGAAACGCTCATTCCACGCTCCGCCGCTGTACTGCGTTTCCCGCATTTGATCCGGGAACTGGAGCGCGGTCGGAGCCTGATCCGCAGACATCGACACGTCCATGCCCGGCGCGGATAACGGGTACACGCCCGCAAGGTTCGGGTCGCAGTAGAAATTGATGATCGGGTAATCCTCGGCCTCGGGACAGCTAAAATTGACCAGACCGATGGGATTGATCGAGACGCTGTTGAGGATCGCGCGCGTGTTCTCAGGATCGTAGGCGTCGGTCTTGCGGAAGATGAACATCACCGGATGGTCATAGACGTGGAACGCCTCTTCCGCCTCAAACTCGTTCAGCCACTCCGGAGCGTCATAGGTCGGCAGATACTGATCGGAAACTTTCAGCGGGCCAAGCTCGAACGTTTCCTGAAAGGTCGCCGCCAGTTCATAACCCAGCTCGCCGCTGAAAAGCGCATCATAGTAGCGCAGCGTCATCGGCCACTTGCCGGGAATGCGCGACTGTGAGTCGTAGCGCCGGTTCGTGCCGATGATGATGTAGTCGCTTTCATCCAGCGTTTGCTGTAAGCGGTCGCGCTTGGAAGGCACGTCCGCATAGATAATCTGCTGCTTGAAGCCGGTGATCAGCCCTGTCCAGGCGTCGCGCCCGTTACAGTCGGCAGCGCTCACCAGACCCGGCGGCGGGTTATCCGCCAGCGTGACGCCGGGCGGCAGCGTGCAGATTTTGACCGGAACCACCTCGTCCCAGTCGCCCTCCCACGAGAAAACCGAACCACCGCTGACGACCGGGCCGCCTTCAAGCACTTCGACGACAAAGGTATAGGTCTCCCCTTCGACCACTTCGACCGGGCGGTTAAGCTCAATGGTATAGGCGTCGCCAAGCGGGTGGTTATCGCGGCTGAGGTTTGCCTCAAGCGTGGCGAAAGCCAGCACTTCCGTCAGTCCGCTGCCGAACAACGAGACTTGCAGCCGCTCCGGTTCGGGGTCGTCCAGCGGATCGCCCAGATGAGGCGCGTAAACGCTGGTAATCGTACCGCTGGCCGGCGCGACGAAATCCTGATACTGAAGCTGGCCGTCGTTCAGCCGCGTCGCCTGAGCGAGAAGATCGAGGTCCGCCGCGCCGGGGGTGTTGAACAGCGCGATATTGACGAGCGGCGTGTTTTCACCTGCGCCCTCAATCTCCATCGCAAAGTCGCCGGGCACGTTTTCCCAGATCCACATGCTGGCCTGCACGCCCGTGAACGGGTTGCGATAGATATTGGTGAACATCGCAGCCCACAGGCCCGTGCCGCCAACGACCACGATCAGGACAAGCGCTGACAGCGAACGCGCGATGACACGCCCGCGCGACTTACGCAACAGTTCGACCATGCCCCAGGCCGCCAGAACCGCCAGCGGCGCGTAGAGCGGCAGGTAGTAGCGCATGGTCATGACCCACTGCCCGCCGAGCAGGATGAAATAGGCGATCACCCAGGCGGCCAGAATCAGGTTCGCGCTGGCCCCCGGATGCCCGCGCACCAGGCGATAAACGGCCCAGACCAGCGCCAGCAAACCGGCGCAACCAAGCGGCGCGCCCATGCCCCAGAGCACCATGTTCGCCAGCGGGAAAAGATACGGCGTGCGCCCAACCCATTGCCAGTTCGGCGGCATTTCCGCCCGGCCGCTGACGAGGTGCTGCGCTTCGGCGATGTCCTCCAGCCAGGCAGGGTTAGGACGCAGGCCGAAGAACCCCGGCCCCATGAAGGCGTAGGGGTTGAACACGCGGAAAAAGACGAACGTAAACACGCCTGCCAGCACCAGCCCGACAACCGCGCCTGTCAGGATGCGGCGACGCTCGCCCGATGGCAGGCGGTCGTCGAAGGCAGGCAGGGCGCGCACCAACGCCGCCAGCACGATGACACCGACGAGCGGCGCGGTGTTGATACGTGAAGCCAGCGCCGCCCCGAATGCCGCCCCGAACAAAACGTATTCGGCCAGAGAACCCGTGTACTGCGCCCGGATTGCAAACCACAACGCCAGCGCGATGAACAGGTTCGTCATCGCGTCGGCGGTCCCAAAGTGCGCCTGCTGAATGGCGAAAACCGAGCAGGTATACAGGATCGCCGCGATCAACCCAACCCATTTGCCGTGTAAGCGGTGGCCAATCGCAAACACGACCGCAATGACGAACATGTCGGCAATCGCCGATGTCAGCCGCCAGATGAGGTGAATGCCGTCATAGCCAACCCAGACAGGATCGCCCGTCACCTCAACGGCGATTTCCGCCGCCCAACGGGCGATGAACAGCGGCAGCGTGCCATAAACGAACAGCCCATGCCCAATATTGTTCGGGTTGAGCGTCGAACATTCGGCGTCGAAAAAGCCACCACGGCCGTTATCGTCCGGATAGCGCTCCAGACAGCGGGCATACTGCGCTTCATTCTGCTCGGCGGTCGGGTTGGTCAGGAACGCCGGAGACAGGGGCCGGCCAATACTCGTGGCGACCGTGGTCAGAAAGCGCTCATCGGGATGGAAGTGAACGTAGTCATCCCAATTCAGCCCGGTGAAACGGAAGTAGCCGCCCACCAACATCGTAAGCAGCAACAACGCACCGACGAGCACGGCGCTGCCGCTGATCGCCCGGCGTTCGCTCGCCACCTTGTCGACACGCGAGAATTGTCCTGCTTCAATCATGCATGCCTCGTTCGAACCGAGCGGCTACGCACATCTGCAAAGCCACCGTATTCTGTCTTGATACACCGTCAGCCTAGATTTTCCTCAGCGCCCAATTTCATCCCAGCTTCAAGCCTGCTCATTTGACGCCGGTTTCCGCAGGGGCGAACCAGGTTCAGGCTACAGCATGGAAAGCGAGCGCTCTAGCGCTGGCGGTACTCAGGCCAGCGCCGGAAGGATTATTTCAATGCGGACGCCGTGTGTCAACGCAGTTTGCGAGAGCGAACGCCGCATCAGGCCGGTTGCGCCATCCTGCAGCCGCAGTTTCCGCCACAAACACAGAAGCCCGCGACCCTCATTTGATCGCGGGCTTCCGGTGGCTACCGATCAAAGCTCACCCGGCATCACTCGATGACGACCACCGTATGGATGCCAACCGGCGGCAGGTCAACTTCCACACTGCCATTGTTCCAGCGGAACGCCACGGGCGTTTCTTCGGGAGCCAGATAAACCCTTTTCGGCTGCCGCTCCGACCGCAAGACAAACGACAATCCGGCTGTCGGCGCCGATTCATCGACGTGGACGATTGGTTGCATCGTGCGCCGGGGATGGTAGCAGACAATATGGACGATGTCTCGCTCCGGGCGTTCGTTACTACCCGCCTGCGTTTGCAGGCTGAACTCGACCCAACCCGGCGCGCGCGGTTTCAGACGGCGCGGCGGCAAGAAGTCCTCAAGTATGCTCTCAAGCATGGCGCGGTAAGCCCAGTAGTCGTACTCGCGGTAGCCGCCGAACAACGGAGCGGCAAGATAGAGCACGTTATCCCCTCGCACGGCAATCGGCGCGTTCAGTGAAGCGCCGGCCGGCGCTTGCCGGTGTCCCATGAAATGCTTCCACGTGCGGTTGAATAACGCCCGCTTGAGTTCGCCATAGACCGTCGCGGTAGGATGCGGCGCGACGACATGGGACTGGCCGTAAAAAACATAGTCATAATCAGCGGCCAGTTCGCCGTCGCCACGCTCGGCCATGCCGGCATCCGGGCGCAAATAGCTTGGCCGGGTTGGGGCTGGCTCTACGTATCGCGCCGGAATCTGATCCAGTTGGAAGCGTCTGGTTTCAGGATCGAGCGCCGCCGTTCCGCTCAGGATCAGCCGCCCACCCTGCGCCAGATAGTGTTCGAACCGGGCTTTTAACTCGTCGTCGAGTATCGTGCCGTCGGGAACGACCAGAGCAGCATACTTGCTGAAATCCGCCTGCGTGTCTACGACATCAAACTGGTAGCCGCGCTCCAGCATAAACTGCGCCGCGCCTTCCGTTTCGAAGCTGTGCGCGGCAATTCCCGGATTTCGTTCCGAAGATGGGCCGGTAGCCAAAATCCCCAACTCGGCGTAAGGCGTCGCGCCTTCCAGCCAGGGTTCAAGCGCCTCGATCCTTCCAAACGCATGTCCGATGAGCCTGTAGACGGCAGGATCAAGGACGCCATCGGGATGCAACTGGTCGCCAATCGAGATTTTGCCGCCGGCAGCCACGATAGTTCCACACTCGTATTCGAGTTGGTCGCGCGTTTTGATGCCGCCAAAGTCGCCCCATGATGTGTGAAACCGGCCATTCATGCCGAGGAAGTCTTTGCCATATGTTCGCGCCTGCCGCGCCATAACCGGATAGTGCAAGTAGCCCCACTCGCCGGTTGTCGGCAGGCTTTCGACCTCGAAGTGCGTCATATAGGGGGCAACCCGGCGCATATCACGCTCCATCGTGCCGTTGTAGAAAATGGTCGCGTTCGGGCAACGACTCTGCACATATCCTGTCAGCCGGGTGAAGAAATCCTCCTGCTTTTTGCGCGCAAACGCCCAGACCTCCTGATCGTCTTCCGGGTTCACCCCGGCAGCCAGCATTTGCGCTTTGCCCCACGGCGAATAATTGGGCATCGGAAAGCAGATATCGAACCAGAACCCATCGACCGGATACAGGTCGATCAGTTCCTCAACCTGCGCCAGTACGTAATCGCCATAACCGGAGGATACATCGAGCGTTGTCCACCCCCATTCGTTGGACAGCGGGTGGCGGCTGGCCAGCGTGCCATCCTTGTTGACGATGATCCAATCCGGATGCAGTCGCCCTGCCAGTTCATCCCAGAGGATGGTGTAATAAATCGGGCAGCGAATGTCGCGCCTGTGCAACGCTTCAATTTGCGCGCCGAGCAGATCGAACTTGAGGGACGGATGCATGACCCCAACTTTCGTCGGGTAATACGAATAGCCATGATGGCACTTTGCAAAGATATTGACGGAGTTAACGTGCGCCTGTTGCAGCGTCTCCGCAAAGGCATCGGCGTCGAATTTGCTGCCGACGCCCTCGCAATACTCCGAGGTGTGGAAGTCGAGATGAACCTGACGATAGCGCAAAGAGACGGACATGATGACTCCAGAAGTTGCTTACTTCGAGAAACCCGCAAAACTGTGTATGAACTGGCGCTGCAACACGATAAACACGATCAGCATCGGCAGAGACGCCAGCGTAACGGCGGCCAGCAGTGAAGGCCAGTTGGTGGTCCACTGCCCCTGAAAATTCGTCAACCCAAGCGGAATCGTTCTCATCGCGTCCTGGCTCAAGGTAATGAGCGCGAGTGAAAACTCGTTCCACAAAAACACGGTCTGGAAAATCGCAACACTCGCCATCGCCGGCAGCGACAGAGGCAACACGACGCGAAACACCATCTGCCACGTCGAACAACCGTCAATCCGCGCGGCATCCTCAATTTCGCTTGGGAACTGCACGAAAAAGGCGTACAGCAACAGGACTGAAAACGGAATGCCAAAGGCGACATACGGCCCAATGATTCCGGGATAGGTATTGAGAAGATTGCCGGAGTTCAACATGCGATACAGCGGAACGAGCGTGGTATGCACGGGAATGGCAAAGCCAACGATCAGCAACAAATAGAGCGGCGTGCGTAATGGAAAGCGCATACGCGCAAAGGCGTAAGCCGCCATGCTGCTGACGATTACGATCAAGAAAACGGAAATCCCCGTGATGACGAGAGAATTGACCAGATACCGCTGAATGCCTGCGTTCCAGGCGGTGGCAAAATTCTGCCATTGCGGGTCAACCGGCGGCGCGAACGGAGACGTGAACAGCTCGCGCATCGTCTTCAGCGACGAGAAAACCATCCACACCAGCGGCATGGCGACGACCGCGGTGTAAAGAATCAACAGGGCATAGGTGATCCAGGTTGGCCATTGCAATCGCTTGTGGTGCATCATGCCCCCTTTAAACTTGCCGCGTAAACCGCAGTTGCAGCGCGCCAAAGGCAAGCGCAATAACCAGCAAAACCACGGCAATGGCGCTGGCGTAACCGGCCTGATTGATCGTGAATGCGTTGTAATAGATGTAGGTGCCGAGCACCTGGCTCGCATTGGCCGGGCCGCCGCGCGTGAGGACGTAAACGACGTCGAATACTTTCACCGCCCCGATCATCGTGACGAGGATGGCGGCGATGATCACATTGCGGGATACCGGCAGCGTAATGTAGAAGAAGTTCTGCAACTCGTTTGCGCCGTCGAGCGCCGAGGCTTCGTATAACTCGTTAGGAACGCTCTGCATTCCCGCCAGCACAATCGTCATCACATAGCCGGTATACTGCCAGCAGGCCGCGCCCAGAATGGCGAAAATCGCGAGGTTTGGGTCGCCAAGCCAGCCCTGTACAGGCGGCCGAACCCCCAGAAACCGGAGAAATGCGTTGAGAATACCGACGCCGGGATCATAGATTAACTGCCACAGAATGCCCACCGCGACCGATGACAGAACGACGGGCGCAAAGTGCACCGTGCGAAAGAACGCCCTGCCCCGGCGAATACCGCGGCTTAGAACGGCGGCCAGAACGACGCCGATCCCAACCTGTATCACCACCGAGCCAATCAGGATGATGCCGTTGTTACGCAGCGCCCGCCAGAAAACCGGATCATTCAGTAGTTGCTGGTAGTTTTGCAGACCGATGAACTGAATGTTCGGATCGGTCAGGCCGTACTTGAAGAAAGACAGGTAGATCGTGTTGATGATCGGGACGATCACAAAGACGGCGAAAATAATCCATGCCGGGGCAATCAGCAGATAGGCGTCACGATACATACGCCATCGCCGTCTCCACGACGCTACCCCCTGCTGACTCGCTTCGAGATTCAGAGAGCGCGACCGGGAAAGCATATTTCCCATAGACTGACTCCTGTTTTTCAAACAGCGGGGGCAAGGTTGCGCCTTGCCCCCGCCACGCTACCGCAAGCTGTTCCGGCAGCCGGTTCGACGTCTAGGCTTCCGGCGCAACGGCCAGTTCTGCCTGCACCTCAAGCGCCGTGGCGCGGATATTGGCCATCGCTTCCTCAGGCGTGAGCGTGCCGGCCAGCACTTCCTGAATGGCGTTCAGGTAGGCCTCGGAAATGCGATTCTCAAGCACGACATCGAGCCATTCAACAGCGCCTTCAGTCGTCGCCAGATCGTTAACGACATTCCGAAGCGCCTCCGTTCCCACGCCCTCGACCATCGCGTCGGCGCGCACCGGAATACGGCCCGTGGCCTCAACCAGTCGCTGCTGTGACGGCTGCGAGATGAAGAAGTCCAGGAATTTGGCAACCACGTCCGGGTGCTCGGTGGTCGCCGATACTTCCAGCCCGATTGGCGCAAGCAGCGTGTAGTTCTGGTTGCCATGCGCGTTCTCGTCGACCATCGGCGGCATACGGAACATGCCATAATGCTCAAAACCGCCGGCAGCCAGATTGCCCATAATCCACGTTCCCTGATAGTACATGGCGACCTGTTCAGCCATGAATTGCGCCAGAGCGATGTCCGGTGTCGTCGAGTTCACCGCATCGGCAAAGCAGCCGGCATCCTGCATATCGAGCAACCGCTGGAACGCTTCGGCATATCCGGGGTCGGTGAACAGTTCGTCCGCCGGGACGGCCAGCGAGTAGTCTTTGGCGATTTGCTCTTCACCGACAACTTTCTGGTTGAAAATCGTCAGATAGTGCCCGCCTTCCCAGCGTTCCTGGTTGCCAAACGCCATCGGCGTAATACCAGCTTCGCGCAGGCTGCGGCAAATGCCGAGCAGTTCGTCAAACGTCTGCGGCACTTCCAGTCCCTGCTCCTCGAAGATGTTCTGGTTGTAGTACATGTACTTGGCTTCGAGGCTGTAGGGGGCGGCATAGAGAGCGCCGTCAAACGTAAAGGCATCAAGCGCCGACGGGTTGATGGTGTCGTACCAACCGTATTGTTCGGCGTATGAAGTCAGATCGAGCAAGTGCCCTTCACGCAGAAAGCGTCCGGTATCCTCGCCGCTCCAGTTGAAGAAAATGTCAGGCCGGTCATCCGAGGCAAGCGCTACCTGAATGGTCGTCTTGTAGCTTTCATTCGGGTAGGGCTGGAAGTTGATGCTGACGCCCGGATTTTCCGCTTCGAAATCGGCAATCACCTGCTCCACGAAGGGATTGATCAATTCGTCGCCCAAAAAGTAGAAGTCGAGATTTACTTCCTCCTGCGCCGTCGCCAGTGACGCCCCAAGTAGCAGCACGACGAAGGTAAGCAAAATAGTACGACAGCGAACTGCAGGCATTTGTTTCCTCCTGATTACTATTTGTCTTCCGCCTACTTCGACAGTAGCCCGCTTCAAATGGGCAGTCAATAAGACTGGCAACGTTTGCAGACTATTTTCATATAATTTGCCCAATCCATAAACGAGCAGGAAGCTTCAATTCAGGGCATGCTCTTCAAATAGGTCAATGCAAGAGGTTGCAAACGATTTGAAACTCGTTGCACAATCTGGTTCTTTTCATATAAATAAAGCAGATGCAGGTACGGATGTGCGTATCGCTGGATCTTCACAGAATAGGTTGGCGTAATGGCAAACATTAAGGATGTAGCTGAACGCGCCGGGGTATCGGTGTCGACCGTTTCACGCGCACTGGCTGGCAAGCCATATGTCAGCAGCAAAGTCCGCAAAAAGGTGTTGCAGGCAGCGGAAGAGCTTGGCTACCGTCCATTCCCATCAGCCCAGCGCCTGCGTAGCCAAAGCCCAAGCCAGCTCATTGGCCTGCTTATTTCAGGCGTGCTCAACTCGCATTTCAACGCCATCATCCACGGTGTGAGCGACCTCGCCTATACGCATAGATTGCGGTTGTTATTCGGCAACGCCGTGGGCGATGTCGAGCGCGAGCAGTACTACATTGATCTCATGCGTTCCGAGCGAGCCGTCGGGTTGATCGTCAATCCACAGGATCGAGGGCGCGATGGGCGGTATCTGCATGAGCTTCGCCAGTCGGGTGTGGCGGTCGTGCTGCTCGACAGTACCGTGAATGACTATGCGTTTGACTGTGTGATGGTCAACAACCGGGAGGGGGCGTACCGGGCAGTTCGACACCTGATTGAACAGGGCCATACACGCATTGGAACAATTGTCGGAAAACGCACGGTAACGACAGCATTAGAACGCCTTCAGGGCTACATTGATGCCCTGCGAGAGGCAAGCATTTCGCTCGATGAGCGCTACATGCCCAATGGCGAATACGAGCAGGAGGGCGCGTATCAGGCCATGCAGGCATTACTGCGATTAAAAGACCGCCCTACGGCAGTTTTCGTGCCAAATGAGCCTATGACCATTGGCGCGATGACGGCCATTCGCGAGCATGGTCTTCGAATCCCGGACGATGTCGCTCTGGTGAGCTTCGATGAAACACCGTGGTCAGCACAGGTAAACCCACCCTTGACGACCGTTGCCCAGCCCACCTATGCGATGGGGAGAGAAGCCGTGCGCCTGCTCCTGCGCCGGATCAACGAGCCAAACGCGCCTCCGATCACCGTCACATTGCCGACCGAGTTGATCATCCGCGAGTCAAGTCACAAGCCCAACCGGTCTTGAGCAGCACACCAATGAAGAAAGATCGACTTCTCTGGCGGTAAAAACGATCAATTGCCGGTCTGGAAGTGGTCGCGCAGCCAGTCGCGGAAAGCGCCCTCGCCCATCGGAGGCACACGGTACATGCGATACCAGTCTTCGGGCTGGTATGCCTGTCGCTCCTCCAGCGTCCCGTCTGGAAACCAGCGTTCCAGCGCGTCCAGCGTTTCGTCGTCATTGGGCGAAAAGAAGAAAAGCAGCCCCTGCGTCGGGTCAAAGCGATATGGGCCGTCTCGCCCGCTGGCATGATAGAGAAACTCCGGGACGCGCTCGACGCTGATGATTCCGTTCGGCCAGTCAATCGCTCCGCCTTCAATGCCAACCGCGCGATGATCCCACCAGTACGGATAAGCGATCATAAACGCATTGCCATACGAGCCTTCGCCGCTGGCAAATTCGCGCAGCGCTCTGCCCGCATCGCTGTAGGGCAATGAAGCGGTCAGATAAGCGCGCCGGTAATCGTTGAAATACACGCTGGCATTGGCGCTATAGCTGACGCCGATCAGTCCGGCGACCACCGCCACAGCGAGGGCCATTCCCACACCCCCACCGGCCACACGCCGCACCGAACGAGCGATGAGCGCCAGCGGCAGCGCCGCAATGAGATAAGCTGGCGGCAGCGCGCCGCTCGTTCGCGTGGCGCTCGGGTTTTCGATCGGATACGCCAGCGAAAGCGCGGACGGCAGCAGCATAATAAACACCATCAGCGGAACCAGCCAGTAGACCATATCGCGCCGTCGCCGCCAGATCAGCGCCCCCCACGCCGGCAGACCGACTAGCAATAGCGCCCCGGCTACCGGGTCAAGCGCGGGCCGGTTTGGAGCCGCATTGATCCAGGCGACATCGCCCTTCCAGTTGAACATCAGCAGCGCATTGCGGATATTGTCCAGTAACACCGGCAAATTCGCGGTAAAGGCGTCAAGCCGCTCCTGAATGCTGGCATTGCGGCGCACGATATTGCCCGCTTCGTCGGTCGTTTCGATAACCGAATCGCCAAGCAGCCGGCCCGACGTTCGCCGCCAGAAATCCTCCGGGAATTCCACCGAATAACGGAACAGCGGCACGAACACGACCGCCGAAATCAGCACCAGCACCGCCAGATTGACCAGATAGTCCCGCCGGGCGCGTAGACCGCGCGCCTGAAACAGCATGGCCAGCCCGGACCCGACCAGCACCACCACCGGCAACATGCGTACCGCCTGATACATATACAGGCCGAATCCAAGCACCAGCCCGGCCTTCAGGTAATCCACGCGACGATTCCAGCGCATGGCCCGCGTCAGATAAATCAGTAGCAGCGTCGCAACCGCGGGCGTCAGGACAATACGCAGCCCCAGACGACTGAGCGATGTATGCCAGTAGCTGGCGGCCACCAACGCTGCCAGCGCCAGCCCGACCACATTCCCCAGACGCCGGTCTTCCCTGCCGATAATCTCGCGCCCCAGCCACCACAGCAGTGGCAGTGTCAGCAGACCTTCAATCGCCGACAGCAGCTTGAGCGCCGTAAAGTTCATCTCGACGCCCTGCAACCGCGTGAGCGCGGCCATGAGATACATCTGCACCGGCTCGCGCCCGCCGTTGTTGGCGAAGAAGATGTCCGTCTCGCCATCCACCACACGCTGCGAATCGAGCAGTTTTTCGACGTGATCGCTCGTCATTTCTGGCGGCGTCGACGGCAGATCGTAGAAGCGAAAGTACGCGCCAAGACCGATGATGGCGATCAGGGCCAGCAGCGTACCAACGCTGATGAACGGGCGCGGGTTGAACCAGTCGCGCCTGCGCCAGCCGCCAGCAGGAGCCAGCGCCAGCACCCAGACAACAATACTGCCAAACCAGGCGACCACGCCGGGCAGCGTGAACCGGTTGTTGCCGTTAAGCGCCCAGGTCAACCCGATCAGCACGATACCAAGCACGCCCAGTGCAAGCCGCTGCGCGATGACAATGCGAGATAAATTGCTTTCCGGGGAAACCGGCGGCGACGACCTGCGAACCGGCTGTGGTAGCGCACGCCCGGCGTAGACTTCAGCGCCAGCCCAGAGGAGCAGCCCCACGATAATGAACGGTAACGCCGGAAGCAGCGCCGCCTCTTCGGTTCGCACATCAGCATAGGTCATGAGTGACGTACCACGCCAGACCACCGCGAAAGCGAACAGGCGCAATACCAGCAGCACCAGCTCCTGTAATCTGGTGGCGCGCCTGCTATCGCGCATGGGTTCAGCCAGCGGCGCGCCGGTTTCGACGCCTGTGGATCGCTCCGGTAGCGGAACGACAACCGGTGGTTGCGCGACCTCGCCACCTGTGGGCGCGGATCGCACAACAGCCAGCAGCGCGCGCAACGTCTGGATGGGCGCGCTCCACAGCCCGGCTAACGCTTCTGCCAGCGTCAACTCCTCAAATGATCCGTTTTCATCGACAGCCATCCGTGATTCGGCCTCGGCAGACGCCTGCGGGTCAACCGGCTCGACATCTTCGAAATGGCGGTGAGAACCGGAAGAAGTGAGGCTCATCGCAGCGGCTTTCGCCCTTTCAACGCCAGATTGACCGTCGAACGACCCGGCGGCTCGTTGATGACGTTTTTCCGGTCGAAATAATTGAGTATCTGGATGCCAATGCGAATCGGGTTCAGCCGGCCACCGCTGTCACGATCAAAAGCCGTACGATCCGCCGCCTCGGCCATGCTTTTGGGCAGCAGGCCCGATTCGAGCAGCGGCTTGCCCAGTCCATAAACGAGATTGTGGATAAATGGAAACGAGTGATGCGTAAAGGCCCGCTCTTCCTCAACTTCAAAACCGGCCTCCAGCACGG
Organism: Chloroflexota bacterium; assembly: GCA_003242205.1. Lineage (GTDB taxonomy): Bacteria > Chloroflexota > Anaerolineae > Aggregatilineales > Phototrophicaceae > ZC4RG36. The sequence goes on from QGUR01000054.1 coordinate 16,639, forward strand.
CCTGCCGCAGCCGGTCGGCGGTATACAACCGCACGTGGTTAGCCCAGATACCGGCCAGCGGCCCACGGCTGATATGCGTATGAAAGAGCGTTTCCAGCGTCTTGTTGATCGGGTCCCACCAGAACGGATAGTTGGCGTTGGGGACCGTAATCGCAACGACACCACCCGGTTTCAGCACGCGCAGCACCTCGCGCAGGCCATCCACGTCGCGGTCGATATGCTCAAGAATTTCCGACAGGATCACGGCGTCAAACGTGTCGTCGGGATACGGCAAGGCGTAAATATCTGCATTGTTGAGCATCAACCGCGGCAAATGGCCGACGTTGGCGCGCGCCTTTTCGATAATCGGCCATTCCAGCTCCAATCCGACCAGACGGCAGTTGGAGACGTAACGAATCATGTTGAGGTAAAAGCCGCGACCGCACGCACAATCCAGAATCAGCGCGTCGTCGTCGAGCGTAATCCACTCAAAGATCGTCTGAACGCGCTTCTTGAAGGCCATATCGGCCTCGTTGCGCGTCATATGAGCGATGGTCTGAGCGTCAACCACCACGCGTGACGGCATTTTCACGGAAATATCGTTCATAACGATCTACGGTTTCTTCGAATGAAAACAGGCTTTCGATGACCTCGCGCGGGCGGCGATAGGCTTCCGGATTTTTCAGCACCTCAACAATCGCCTCGCCAATGGCGCGATAGTCGCCCGGCGGAGCCAGCTTGCCCATGCCCGAAACCTGGACCGGCACGCGCCCGCCCGGTGTGTCGGTCATGACGACCGGCGTGCCACACAGCATCGCCTCCACCTGTACCAGCGCAAAGCACTCGCTGTCGCTGGTTAGCGCCAGCACGTCGCAGGCGGCGAAGAAATCGGCCATCGCCTGCATATCGTCGAGCAAACCCAGAAACACCAGCCGGTCACGATAGCGTCTGACCAGCCCTTGATAGCGTTCCCATGTGTTTTCGTATTTGATGTCGTACTCACCCGCAAAAACGACACGAGCGTTCGGATAATGTTCCCCGATGACGTCCAGCGCCCTGATCAACAGATCGGGACGTTTCTCCTCAACAAAGCGCCCGGCAAAACCTATAATCGGGCCGCCCTCCGGCGCCCATTGTTGGCGTAGTTCCTCTGCTCGCTGCGGGTTAGGCTGCGGCATGTGAACCGGTGGATAAATCACCGAAACCTTATCACGATACGGCAGCAGATAATACGAGTGGTTCGCATAATCGTCGCTGTAAGCGATCAGGCGCGCCGCCCGGGCTGCCATGAAGCGATACAACATAAACATCACGGTCTGGATCACCCGGTTGGCCACGCCTCGCGGAAGGATCAGGTCGCCGTGATGCGTCGCCACGACCTTGCGCCCCAACAGCCCGGCCAGAACGGCAATCAAAGCGGTTTCCAGCATCGGCGTATGAATGCTGACGACATCATGCTGGGCGATCAGCCGGGCAGCAGCCAGCGGGTATGCAGGCATAATCATTCCACGACTGATCGGCACTGGTGGCGCCCACAGGCGCACGACGCGAACGCCGTTAATCATTTCTTCAGCGGGCAAGTCAGGACGGTGACGCGCCGCCAGAATCGTTACTTCATGGCCACGCTGTACCAGCGCTTCGCTCACGCGCTGAATGTAAAGCTGCATCCCCGTGCGATGCGGAAAATAGTACAGGATGCAGATGAGAATTTTGAGCTTATCGGGCTTCGCACCGTTGATTGACATATTTCCCGTTTAACCCTGCGACTGACTGCTGTTGAACTGCTGCACGCCGCGAGACAACTGCTCCAGTGACACACCCTCATATAGAAAACTGACCACGCCGACGATGGCATAGACCACAAGATTGACGGCGTGCACCAGTATAGCAAAGGCGCTGGCTGCACTTTCCGGCTCGCCATAACCGGTCGCGCC
>QGUR01000366.1 GCA_003242205.1 Chloroflexota bacterium
TTTGCCGGGGAGTGATCTGCCCCCTCCCCGCCAGGGGTGGCTGCGAATGACGTTCGGGAGGCCGGGGGTCACGCGGCCCTGCTGGCCTTCCACCAGACGCGGCGCGGGCGAGCAGGCCGGCGCTGGCATGATCGGCTCGGTCCAGTACTCGCCGTAGGCCGAGCCTTCCGGCGTCCAGCCGGTGATGCCGTTGTAGGTGACGTAATACCACCACATGCCGTTGGCGCACTGCGCGGCATAACCGTATAACGGGGTAAAAACGCCGGAGCCGGGTATCTGGCCGATGATCACGCTATTCCAGCCGGTTCCCGGCTGGCTGCGGATCAGGTTGGGTAGCCCCGGCGTGACGCGCGCGGGTTGGCCGGGAATCAGGCGCGGCGTAGGCGCGGTGGCACAGTTGTAAGTCAATTCCTGCGCTTCGACCGGCGTCAGGCTACCGGCGGCGATGACGCCGAGCGCGAACATGAGAATGAGCAGACTGCGTATCATGATGATTACCCTCTGTGATTGCTGCCCCTCTAAATTGAACGGATTGGTTTTCAGCATATGGATATGAATCGGGCGCGTGCATCATCCGGTTGTCAGGAACAGGCTCATTCTTTGGAATGATTTCCATCCTGTTCCGGCCGTCACGGAAGGCGAACATTGGAAACTGCCTTCCGGATTCGCTAGAGTCGCGCCCTGTATGAGACGTTTTTTTCAAAAGGGTCGGTTCCATGGCTACAAAACGCCTGACGATGGCACAGGCCATCATTCTGTTTCTTCAAAACCAGTATGTTTCCCGCGACGGTCAGGAACGGCGCTTTTTCGCCGGCTGCTGGGGCATTTTCGGACACGGCAACGTCGCCGGAATCGGCCAGGCGTTGCAGCAGTACAAGGACACCTTCCGCTACTATCAGGCGCGCAACGAACAGGCGATGGTTCACACGGCGATCGCCTATGCCAAGATGAAGAACCGTCTGGAAACGTTCGTCTGCACCTCGTCCATCGGCCCGGGGGCTACGAACATGATCACCGGCGCGGCGGTGGCGACCATCAACCGCATTCCGGTGCTGCTGCTGCCCGGCGACATCTTCGCCGAACGTATTCAGGCCCCGGTCTTGCAGCAGATCGAATGGGAGCACTCGCAGGATGTTTCCGTTAACGACTGCTTCCGCCCGGTTTCGCGTTACTGGGATCGCATCAATCGCCCGGAGCAGATCATCAAGGCGCTGCCCGAAGTCATGCGCGTGCTGACGTCGCCCGCCGATACCGGCGCGGTCACGCTGTCGCTGCCGCAGGACGTGCAGACGATGGCCTACGACTATCCCGAAGAATTTTTCGAGAAGCGCGTCTGGGCGATCCCTCGCAACCGGCCCGATGCCGAATGGGTGCGCCAGGCGGCGGAATGGATTCGCGCCAGCAAAAAACCGCTGATCGTCGCCGGTGGCGGCGTGCATTACAGTGAAGCGGTCGATACCTTGCGCGCCTTCGTCGAAGCGACCGGCATTCCGGTTGGCGAAACCCACGCCGGCAAGGGCGCGATGCCGTATAACCACCCGCTGGCGCTCGGCGCGATCGGCGTCACCGGCACGCCGGGGGCCAATATCATGGCGCGCGAGGCTGACCTCGTCATCGGCATCGGCACGCGCTACAGCGACTTCACGACCGCCAGCAAGACGGCTTTCCAAAACCCGGATGTACGCTTCATCAATATCAACGTCGCCGAGTTCGACGCCTACAAGCACAGCGCCCTGCCGCTGGTCGGCGACGCCCGCGTGACGCTCGAAGAATTGCTGCCGCTGCTGGAAGGCTGGCGTACGACGAGCGATTATCAGGAGCGCGCGCGGCGCTTCAACGCCGAGTGGGATGAAGAAGTGACGCGCATTTACAATCTGGAACACGGCCCGCTGATGAGTCAGGGCGAGGTGATCGGCGTCGTCAACATGCTCTCCAACCCGGAGGATGTGGTGCTGAACGCGGCGGGCAGCATGCCGGGCGACCTGCACAAGCTGTGGCGCACGCGCAACCCGAAGGGTTATCACATGGAGTACGGCTACTCGACCATGGGCTACGAGATTCCCGGTGGTCTGGGTGTGAAGCTGGCCGCGCCGGAACGCGAGGTCTACGTCATGGTCGGCGATGGCTCTTACCTGATGATGAACTCGGAGATCGTGACGGCGGTGCAGGAGGGCATCAAGCTCATCATCGTCATCGTCGATAATCACGGCTTCGCCAGCATCGGCGGCCTGTCGAAATCCATCGGTTCGGATGGCTTTGGCACGAAGTATCGCTATCGCACCGAGTCGGGCGATCTGGACGGCGACACGCTGCCGATCGATTTCGCCGCCCACGCCGCGAGCATGGGCGCGCATGTCATCAAGGCGAACAACCGCGACGAACTGGCCGACGCTATCGAGCAGGCGAAGAAGATGGATAAAACCGTCGCCATCGTCGTCGAGACCGACCGTCGCCAGCGCGTCCCCGGTTACGAGTCGTGGTGGGATGTCGCCATCGCCGAAGTGTCCGAGAATCCCGAAGTGCAGCAGCGTCGCGCTGAATACGAGCAGGACAAGAAGCGCGAACGCTGGTTTGTCTAGAAGTTTTGGCCCTCATCCCTCTTTTCCCGGCACAGCAGCCGGGAGAGGTTGCCGCAGGCACGGGGGATGAGGGCCGATCGCGTTGGCATTATTCATTCCTGAAAGGTCTTGTACCATGCCGATCCGCCTCGCGAATGCCCCGGTTTCATGGGGAATCTATGAGTTTGAAGGTGTAGAGCAGAAATATCCGTTTACCCGCGTGCTCGATGAAATTGCCGAGACGGGCTACGACGGGCTGGAGCTTGGCCCTTGGGGCTATCTGCCGACCGATCCCGACGTACTGCGCCCCGAACTGGAAAAACGCAATCTGAAACTGTTATCGTCGTTCGTGCCGGTCAACTTCGCCGACGCCAACGCCATCGAAGCGGCGGAAGCGCATGCCCTGAAAGTCGGGCGGCTGCTGGCGGCGCTGGGCGCGGTCGCCATCGTGCTGGCCGACGACAACGGCAGCGTGCCGGAACTGGTGCAGCGGGCAGGGCAGCGCACCGGCTCATACCTGTCGCCGGAACAGTGGGACGTCTATGCGGCGGGCGTCAACCGCGTCGCCCGCAAGATTTACGATGAGCTGGGGCTGAAGGTCGTGTTCCACCACCACTGCGCCGGCTATGTCGAAACGCCGGAAGAGACGCAGCATCTGCTGGAACGCACCGACTACGATCTGGTCGGCCTGTGTCTGGACACGGGTCACTGGGAGTACGCGGGCGGGAACGCGCTGGAGGCAGTGAAGCAGTACGGCGAGCGCGTGCGCTACCTGCATCTGAAGGACTGCGATCCGAATATCCGCGCCAAAGCCATCGAACAGAAGCTGGATTATTTTCAGGCGACGGCGGCGGGCGTGTTCTGCGAGCTGGGCAACGGTAGCGTCGATTTCCCCGGCATCATCGCCGAAATGGAGCGTTTGGGCTACGACGGCTGGGCGATTGTCGAGCAGGACGTGCTGACCGACGATCTGGACGCGCCGCGCGAGAGCGCCCGGCGCAACCGCGAATACCTGCGTTCATTGGGGCTGTAGCCTCTCTTTTCAGGTCAGTTTAAAAACAGCGCCCGCCACTTCCGGCGGGCGCTGTCTGTTTTATCCGGCGTTCTCCGGTCGCTTGATCGACACCTCAAGCTCAAAGCCCTGACCCAACGCGGCAACATAGCGCCGCAGCGTGTTAAGGGTGTAGGCGTCGTAACCTCATTTTTCGATGCGGGCGACTTGAGCCTGTGAAACGCCTGATTCTGTTCCCGCAGTTTGTCACAAAAGCTGGTAATGTGGGCGTGAAATTGTGTTACGATGGAAAATGTTTTAGCTTTTTATTATCGGGAGTGATAAAGGATGAAAAAATACCGCGCCTTGCGCTTTGTCAGCGCTCTTTATAAGGTGTTGGGCATTCTCACGGTGATCGGCGGTGTGGTCTGGGCTGTTTATACCATCTACCTCGGCACACAGGTCAGCGCCGAGTGGGGATCACTGCTTCTCAGCGCGGCAGGGCCTCTCGTCGGCGGCATTATCAGCGGCATGGTGCTGTACGCCTTTGGCCAGTTGCTGGAACTTTTGATGGATCTGGTTCACCA
>QGUR01000055.1 GCA_003242205.1 Chloroflexota bacterium
ATGGTAGGTTTTTAAACACTTTTTCCACCCGCCCCTTTCCTACGTTCTGGTCCCCTGGATGCCCTGGACCCCGCACCGGGGCCACCCGGCTTATTCAATGCGCTACAACGTCTGGCACATGCGCTGCGCGGGCTTCGCGGCGCGGAGGCGTTGGTCAGGCGTAGCGTTTGGCATGTTTCGCCGCCGCACGTTACCGGCCTATAATGGGGACAGCGGGGGACAACAGATTCGCTCATTGGCTGCGGGAAGGGTATGCCCATGCGTCGTCTATCCTTGATCCTGCTGGCGTTGCTGGTAGTCAGCGTCACGAGCATCTCCGCCCAGCAGGATGACTCTGCGGCAACACCACCAGTGTCCGATCTCACGTTTCGGTTGCTCGCATCTGATCCGGCTGAGGGCGAATCGCTCGCTCCTGAGCAACCTGTTACGCTCTATTTCGACCGCCTGGTGGATTGCGAATCCGCGCGGACGGCTATCACGATTGAGCCGGCGCTGCCGCTCGATGTCACCTGCGATGATGCCGAATTTTCGGTGATGCTCGCGCCGGATGGCGCTTTTGACGTTGACACCGCCTATACGCTGTCCATCGACGCCGGGCTGCGCGCGCTGGACGGCTCGGCGCTCGCCGAACCGCTGGCGCTTCAATTTGCTCCCGGCGGCGCGCTGCAAGTCACCGAGTTTCTTCCGGCGGATGGCAGCACTGATGTCGCTACCGACGCGCTCATTACAGTGATCTTCAACCGCCCGGTCGTGCCGCTCGGCATTGTCGAAGACGCTGAGGGCCTGCCCGACCCGCTGACCATCGAGCCAGAGGCGGAGGGCGCGGGCGAATGGCTGAATACATCGATTTATGTTTTTCGCGCCGAACCGGCCCTGCGCGCCGGGACGGAATATACGGTCACGGTCAACGCCGGGCTGGAAGCGGTTGACGGCGCTGTGTTAGAGGAAGACGTGACGTGGTCGTTTACCACGCGCGCGCCGGAGATTGTGACCATTTTGCCCGAAGACTTCGCCGAGGCGGTTGAGCTGGACGCCGAGATTTCCGTTACCTTCACCGAGCCTATGGATCGGGAATCGACGGAAGCGGCATTCAGCCTGCGCGCCAGCCCGGCGGAAAACGGCGCGGTGGTAAGCGGCGAATTTGAATGGAGCGAGGACGGCACTTCATTCGTGTTTACGCCGGACGACTTGCTCGACCTCGACACGCTGTATCTGGTGACTTTCGAGCCTGACGCCGCCATGCCGGCTGCGGGCGGCGCGCCGCTGCCCGGCGCGAGTTACAGTTTTCTGACCGTGCCGGAGCCGGCGATTATCAGCACCAATCCGCCGGATGGCGCTGAAGATGTTTATCCCTATACCAGCTTCACCATCTACTTCGCCTCGCCGATGAATGTCGCCACGCTGGAAGGCAAGGTCGTCATCGAGCCGGAGCCGTGGCGCGAAGCCGACACTTACTACAGCGAATACGATAACTCGTACACATTGTCCTTCCCGGTGGAGCCGAGCACCGAGTACACGGTGACCATCGAACCGGGCATGGAGGATGTTTACGGCAACGAAATCACGACTGAAACCGTCGTCACCTTCACGACGCAGCCATATGAACCGGATGTGATGCTGCAAGCGCCCGATCCGGTCGGTTTTTACGATGCGCTGAACGAAGAAACGCGCCTCTTCCTGACGCATCGCAACGTCAGCGAGGTCAATCTGGCGCTCTATGAAGTGCCGCTCGAAACATTTGGCAGGGCGCTGACGAGCGACGAGTATTACTACATGCCGGCGCAATACTTCGAGCCCTCTTCCGAACACCTGCTGCGTCAGTGGACTATTCCTTCGGACACGCCGCAGAACCAGCGACGCTATGAACTGCTCAGTCTGGGCGAGGGCGGCGGCCCGACGCCGGTAGTGTGTGAAGGCGCGCCCGAATCACGGCTGTCGGTGGGGGATATTGCCGTCGTCATCAGCCCGGATGAGCCGGTTCGTGCCCGCAGCCTGCCTTCGACGGCGGGCGAAATCGTCACGCTGATGTACCGCGATTATCGCCTGCCGGTGGTTGGTGGGCCGGAATGCAGCGATGGCATGGTCTGGTGGGAAGTCGAACTGCGCGACAACACAACGGCATGGGTGGCCGAAGGCGACGACGAGGAATACTTTTTGGACGTGCGCGTCGCCGCCGCGTCCACGCCGGTCGTGGTTGAAGCCGGTGACGACGATGGCAGCCGGGCGCTGGAACCCGGTATCTACTTCCTGCGGGCCAGCAGCCCGGAAACGGAGGCGCGCCAGTACCAGCCGGTCGAGCATTTCCTCGTGGTCGGCACGGCCAACCTGACGATGAAAGTGTCCGCCGATAACGTGCTGGTGTGGGCCACCAACGTCCATACCGGCGAACCGATTGCCAACGCCATGGTTCGCGTCTATGGCCGGGACTTTGAACTGCTCGGCAGCGGCACGACCGACCGCGATGGCATCGTGCGGATCAATACGCCGTATACCAGCGATCTCTACGCGCGGCGGCTGGCGATTCTGGAGACTGAAACGCATTTTGGCGTTGGCTCCAGCCTTTGGAGTTGGGGCATCGAGCCGTATGAGTTCGGCCACGACTCGGTCGGCTGGCTGGAACCATACCGCGTCTATCTGTATACGGATCGCCCGGTCTACCGGCCCGACCAGCCGGTCTACTTCCGGGGCGTTGTGCGCGCAGTCGATGACGTGACCTACACGCGGCCCGACTTCGATACGATACCGGTCACGATCTACGACGAAAACGGCGAAGTCGTCTACGAGCGCGAGCTATCGCTGACGCCGTATGGCACTTTCAGCGACCGGTTCGACATCGCGCCGGACGCGCCGCTGGGTTACTACCGCATCGTCGCCGAGACGCCGGGCCAGCAGGACATTTTCTATATGGGCCTCTCGCAGGTCGGCTTCAGCGTCGCCGAATACCGCCTGCCAGAGTTTCAGGTGACGGCGACCGCCGAGGCGGATGAGGTCGTCGCCGGAGACACGATTCGCGTGCTGGTCGATAGCCGTTATTTCTTCGGCGGCGCTGTCTCCGGCGCGACGGTCGAGTATCGCATCGCGGGAGAGCCGTACTTCTTCGACTATCAGGGGCCGGGCACGTATAGCTTCATCGACTTCAATGCCGATGGCGGCCCCGGCGAATTCTACGCCTTTGGCGGAGAGCCGGTCGCCAGTGGCGTGGCGACGACCGACGCGCAGGGGCAGGCGCTGATCGAAGTGCCTGCCGATCTGAAAGACGCGACTCAAAGCCAGAGGTTCACCATCGAAGCGACGGTGACCGACGAGAGCGGGCAGGCCGTTTCAGGCCGCACCGAGGTCATCGTTCACAAGGGGCTGGTCTACGTTGGAGTCTCTCCGCGCGAATATGTCAGCGTGGCGGGGCAGGAAACAACCGTCGATCTGATCGCCGTTGACTGGGAGAGCGAGCCGGTTTCCGGCCAGACGCTGGAAATCGAGGTCGTCGAGCGGCGCTGGTCGAGCGTGCAGGAAGAAGATGAGTACGGTCGCACCACATGGACATGGGAAGTCGAGGAAATTCCGGTGACGACCGGCAGCGCCACCACCGACAGCAGCGGCCGGGCGACGTTCTCGTTCACGCCACCCAACGGCGGCATCTTCAAGGTACTCGCCCGTACGCGCGATGCTCAGGGCAACGAAGTGACCGCTTCGCAGACCCTGTGGGTGTCGAGCGAGGAATATGTCTCGTGGCGGCAGCAGAACAGCAATCGCATCGAGCTGGTGGCGGATGCCGACTTCTATTCGGTTGGCGATACCGCCGAAATCCTGATCGCGTCGCCGTTCCAGGGCCAAACCCACGCGCTTATCACCGTCGAGCGTGGCGACGTGCTGCTGGCCGACCACATCGTCATGGACAACAACTCGTTTGTCTATGAACTGCCGATCACGCCCGATTTCGCGCCGAATGTCTACGTCAGCGTGGTGCTGGTGAAGGGCGTTGACGAAAATAACCCGGTGGCCGCTTTCCGTATGGGGCTGGTGCAGTTGTCCGTCGATACGGAGCGCAAGGAGATCACCGTCGAGATTGAGCCGAGTGTCGAGCAGGCGGGGCCGGGTGATACGGTCAGTTTCACCGTGCGCACGACCGACTTTGAAGGCGATCCCGTTCAGGCGGAGGTCGGCGTCGCGCTGACCGATCTGGCGTCGCTTTCTCTGGCTGCTCCGAACAGCCCGCCGCTGTTAGCGTACTTCTACGGCCAGCAAGGGCTTGCCGTCCGCACATCGATGCCGCTGACGATCAACACCGACCAGATCACGCAGACCACGCTGGACACGATCAAGGGCGGCGGCGGTGGCCTTGGCGAAGGCGGTATCTTCGACATCCGTGAGGAATTTATCGATACCGCCTACTGGAACGCTACCCTGACAACCGACGCGCAGGGCGAGGCGACGTTTGAAGTCACGCTGCCGGACAACCTGACGACGTGGCGGCTGGACGCCCGCGCCGTCACGAGCGGGCAGAATGCGACGACGCTGGTCGGGCAGGCGACGTATGACCTGCTGAGCACCAAACCGCTGCTCATTCGGCCGGTCACGCCGCGCTTCTTCGTCGTTGGCGATCAGGTCACGCTGGCTGCCATTGTCAATAACAATACCGGCGACGAACAGGAGGTTCAGGTCGCGCTTGAAGGCAGCGGCGTGACCTTCGAGGGCGACCGGGTGCAAACGGTCACCATCGAAGCCGGCGCGCGGGCGCGAATTGAATGGCCGGTCGTGATTCAGGATGTCGAAGCCATTGACCTGACATTCTATGCCAGCGGCAACGATGGCGAATTCACCGACGCCAGCAAGCCGCCGCTGGGGCAGGGCGATGCCCGCCTGCTGCCAGTGCTGCGCTTTGAAGCGCCGGAAACGGTCGGAACGAGCGGCCTGCTGGACGAAGGCGGTTCGGTGACCGAGGCCATCGCGCTGCCGCAGCGGCTGGACGTGACACAGGGCGAACTGTCCGTACTGCTGGAGCCATCACTTGCGGCGACGACGTTTTCCGGGCTGGAATATCTGCGTAACTATCCGTATATGTGTACGGAACAGATCGTCAGCCGCTTCCTGCCCAACATCATGACCTACCGGGCGCTGGCCGCGTTCGATCTGGACGATCCGGAACTCGAAGCGGGGTTGACGGCCAACGTCGAGCGGGCGCTGCAGCAGCTTTACGCCCAGCAGCATGTCGATGGCGGTTGGGGCTGGTTCGTTCAGGATGCCAGTAACCCGCTGGTTACGGCTTATGCGCTGATCGGCCTCCATGAAGCTGCTGAACAGGGCTTCACCGTAAGCCAGCGCGTCATCGAGCGGGCGCAGGCATACCTTTCCGGTGAAATGATCGCGCCGAGCCAGCGCGAACCTGAATGGCGGCTGAACCGGCAGGCGTTCATGCTCTATGCGCTGGCTCGAACCGGAGCGCCCGATGTCGCGCGCACGGCGACGCTCTACGAAAGCCGCGCGCGGCTGGACCACTACGCTCGCGCATTTTTGGCGCTGGCGCTGCATGCCATCGACCCGGATGACAGCCGTATCGACACGCTGGTGTCCGATCTCATAAGCGCCGCCAGCCTGAGCGCGACCGGAGCGCATTGGGAGGAGGACACGCGCGATGTCTGGAACTGGAATACCGACACGCGCACGACCGCGATTGTGCTCGAGGCGCTGGTGACGCTGCGGCCCGAAAGCGACCTGATCCCGAACGCCGTGCGTTATCTCATGGCCGCGCGCAAGGCGGACGTCTGGGAGACCACGCAGGAAACGGCCTGGGCCGTCATGGCGCTGACCGACTGGATGATGCTGACGGGCGAACTGAACCCGAACTACGATTTCTCGGCGACGCTCAACGGCGAAACGCTGGCCGAGGCGACCGCGACGCTGGAGAACGTCACCGAGCCAACCAGACTGGCGGTCGATCTGCGCGAGCTCTTGCGTGATGAGGCGAATCGCCTCGTCATCAGCCGCACGGACGGCGATGGCATCCTGTACTACACTGCGCATTTGCGCGCCTTCCTGCCCGTGCCGGAAATCGAGCCGCTGAATCGTGGCATCATCGTGGAACGGCGTTATACGCTGGCCGATGGCAGCAGCGCCGAATCGATCACTCAGGCGCGGGTGGGCGACGTTATTCAGGTGCGGCTGACGGTGATCGCGCCCAATGACCTGCACTACGTCGTCATCGAAGACCCCATTCCGGCGGGTACGGACGCCATCAATCCCGAACTGGCGACGAGCCAGCAAATCGGCACGCAGCCGGAACTGAACCCGCAGGACCCGCTCAGTCAGGGTTGGGGCTGGTGGTGGTTCAGCAACATCGAATATCGGGATGAGAAGGTCGTGCTCTTCAGCACCTATCTGCCTGCGGGCACGTACGAGTACGTCTACAGCATCCGTGCCGGGTTGCCGGGTACGTACAACGTCATCCCGACCACGGGTTATGAGTTCTACTTCCCCGAAGTTTACGGGCGCGGCGCTGGCATGACCTTCACCATCGAGCCGTAGCTACAGCAGGCTGCTTCCATTCAGGCAAAAGGGCGTTTTGGCCGCGACCAGAACGCCCTTTTTTTCGTATGGGGAACCGGCAACTGTATATCGTTGCATCCTCCATTGGTATGGGGCCGGATTAGAACTAAAGACGGGCCAGAAATGTGTAAGAAAGTACATGGCCTGTCACACGGAAACAGGTTAAATCCATACATGGAGGGAAGAGACGTTTTCGTGTTTCGCTCGATGACGCATGAAGACGAGAAAGGGCAGGAGCGCTATGAGCCATGTCAGGACTCAACTCCATCTGAACGCACCGCCCCGTAGTGTGTGGGCGCTGTATACAGACTCCGCGCGCATCGCGGAGTGGTATCCATACGCTCTTGTCGCCAGCGGAACCGAACGTCCATTCTGTCGGGAAGGCGCGGTTTACACCGTGCAGATGTCACGCTGGATACGACCCGAATTGCAGGTCGTTACCGTCGAGCCGTTCTCACTCCATCAGATTCGCTTCTTCGTGCCATTAGTCCGGCTGTACGGCACGCTGACCGTACAGTTGGAGGAAGCAGGCGTGGGAACAACTCTCTGCGTTGATCTGGATTTCACCTTTCACCCGCTGTGGCTGACCGGCTTTCTGGAGGCGCAGTTCGGCGGCATGGTCAGGAACCGGGCATTTCGGCCGTTCGCTCTGCTAAAGGCAGCGGTCGAAAATCCTTCCCGGTTGGCCAGGCCGCGCCGTGACGCCGGCCCATGCAACGGCGACCTTACGCCAGTTTTCGACGCTCCACTTCGACTGCCTGCTTATTGACCGGCGATGTCGCGGGGTGAACCGAGAAAGTCGAGCAGAAGCGCGTTCACCCGCGCCGGTTCTTCATGCTGTACCCAGTGCGTCGCTTCTTCAATCATGACAAGCTGACCGTTATCGCACAGGGCCGCGCTTTCCGGGGCCATTTCCCGGCTCAGTGCGAAGTCCTGCGCGCCCCAGATGATGCGCGTTGGTATGCCGACATTGGGCTGTGCCGGCATTTCGGGCCTGCGCCGCACCAGCGCGCGATACCAGTTCAACATGCTCGTCATGGCTCCCGGCTGCGTCCACGCCCGGCAGTAGGGTTCGAGGTCTGCTTCGCTGAAGGTTCCCGGCCTGCTGGTTTTTAGCAACGCCTGTTTGCCGCCCCGGCAGTTGTCGCGCAGGATCAGGTATTCCGGCAGCGAGGGCAGTTGGAAGAACGCGGCATAGAGGCTGCGCAGCATTTGTCGTGGCCGGCTGCGCAAGGCGCGCTGCATGACGACCGGGTGGGGGACGTTGAGGATAACCAGCTTATGCAACCGTTCGGCATGGTGAAGGGCCAGCCACCACGCAACGACCGCGCCCCAGTCGTGCCCGACGACGATTGCCCGGTCACGGCCCGCTGCGTCGATCAGCCCGACGATGTCGAGCGCCAGCGTGTCGAGGCGGTAGGCGTCCAGTCCACGCGGTTTGTCGCTCAGATTGTAGCCGCGCTGATCGGGGGCCCAGACGCGAAAACCCGCCTGCGCCAGCGGCTGAATCTGGTGCCGCCAGCCATACCAGAATTCAGGAAAACCATGCAGCAACAGAACCAGCGGCCCGTCTTCAGGCCCGCTTTGAACGACATGCAGCGTGACGCCATTCGTCGCCACGAACCGGCTGACAAGCGTCAGATCGTTCTGCATGGCAGTTCCCCCCTCTGGTGTTCAGCGCCGCGCCAGCCGCCGGAGCGCGCCACGCAGGCGAGGCCACGCGCTGGTATAAGCGCTGTATCGCAGCGGTGAAGGCGCGTAATCCCACGCGCCGACGTGACGCACGACCGTGCCGCGAAAGCCGCGCTTGAAGTTATAAACGCCCCACATGCTGTCGCTTTCGTCGAATACATCGGGCGCGCCCCACAGGTCATAGGTTTCGTAGCCCTGCGCTTTGGCCCAGCGCATCGCTTCCCATTGCAGCAGATAATTCGGCATGCGCTGGCGTTCCTCATTGCTCGATGCGCCGTAGAAATACCAGCATGTCTTGCCGAAGTGGAACAGGATGACGTGGGCAATCGCCTTGCCGTTCACTTCGGCAATCAGCGCGTGGGCGAGACCGGCATCCATGAATCGCCGCCAGGCCTGCTCGTAATACCATTCGGGCCGTACAAGGAAGTTATCGCGCGCGCCCGTTTCCTTATATAGGGCATACAGGGCCGGCAGGTCGTTCACCGTTGCGGGGCGCACGGTCACGCCTTCGCGCTCGGCAACCCGCACTTTGCGGCGGGTGTTCTGGCTCATGCGTGCCAGCAGCGCTTCTTCGCTCTGCGTCAGGTCGATTTTGATCGTGTTGCGAAACTGGACCTGATCCGGCGAAAAGCGCCATCCCGTTCGCTTGAGTCGAGATATCAGCGCCGCGCCAGCCGGCTGTGGCAGGTCGTCGGATTCGCCGGGGATTCCCGTCGCCAGCGGCACATCAGGGTCGATTTTCAACCAGACAGCCCGATGGTGCTGCGCCGTCGTTTCCAGATAGCCCAGTACCTGTTCGCACAAGCCCTGATCGTTGTAATCGAGCACCGGCCCTTTGGGCGCATACATCATAGTGAACGGCCCAACGCGGCGGATGCCGGTCGAAGCCATCGCGACCGTGACACCATCGCGCACGAAGGCCAGCCGCAGCGGTTCCCAGCCCGTGGTGTCGCGCTTGAATTCGCCCCATTCCCATGTCTGCAAAATATGCGCGTAGGGCAGCGCGCGCAGGCTGTCGTTCCAGTGGGCGGGGTCGGTGACGATGGAGACGGAGAGATTCGACATTTAGAGCGTATCTTTCTGCTCCACACCGCCATGCTCAGGAAGCCGGTCGTAAGCGCTCACCCTCGACCTTTCTCCGACCGCTGTGTAGCGGGCTGGCCGGAGCCGACCTTCAACCAGCGTTTCCCGCTGTCGTACTTCGGTCATGGCTTTCGTTGCAGGCACACCGAACACTGCTTTCTGTTGGAGCACGCTCGTGGGTTGTTTCACGATTTTGTCGATTTCCTCACTCTCCCGGTTTTCTCACTCGCAGCGCCAGACGATAGGCGGCGTAAACGAGCGGGTTATAGACTTTGTCCCATGCGCCGGCAGAACGCACGACCTTGCCACCCCAGCCACGCTTGAAGCCATAGACGCCCCACAGCCCATCGGAGCGCTGCTCGAACTGCGCTTCCAGCGTGGCTTCGTCTTCGTCGGGTATGCCCCACATGTCGTAATGGGTACAGCCTTTGCTTTTGGCCCACTGGATCGCCTGCCACTGCACGCCGTAGGTCGCCATCAGGTTGCGCTTGACGTTGGACGACGCGCCGTACAGATACCAGGCGGTCTTGCCGACGGCAAACACCATGATACCCGCCAGCGGATCGCCTTCGTGTTCGGCGAGGAACAGGCGGGCGTAGCCCTGTGGCGCGAACAGGCGGTAGGCGAGTTCGTAGTAAGCCGGCTCGTGGACGCCGAAGGCATTGCGCGCGCCGGTCGTACGCATCATGTCGGTGAAAGTCGGCACGTCATCGGCTGAACCCGCATAATAGCGAATGCCGTGCTTCAGGCTCTGCCGGATTTTGCGTCGCGTTCCCTGATTCATCCGAGCGAGAATGACGTCGTCCGGATCGCTGATGTCGATCAGGATGGTGCGCGGAGGTTGTACGGTCTGCGGGCTTGGCCGGTAGCCGAGCTTTTGCAGGTCTGCTGGGTTGTGGGAAGCCACGATACCGGGTTCCCATTTGATGAATGCCCCGTTGCGACGGCGCACGCTGTCGTCCAGCGCCCGCCAAAGCTCCTGTTCCAGACCTGCGGAAACATAGGGGCCCATCGGCAGATAGGCCATCGTTCCCAGACCAAACGGCAGCGGGCGAAAGAGAAGCTGCGCTCCGGCAACCATCTGGCCGTCGCGTTCGATGGCAATGCGCTCGACATCCCACCCGTAGGCGCGTTTCAATTCGCCCCACGACCACAGTTGCAGCACGTGCGCCCCCGGCTGGGCCGAAACAAAGGCATCCCAGGCTTGTGGCGTTGGTTGGATAATGGTTGCCATAGAGTACCGGACCTGACGTTCGGACTGGCCAATGATGCGCGGGGCATTATAGCAGATGAGCCGGTAGCGCTTTGGGATTGTTTGTCACAGGGGAGGGGTATGCTAGAATGGGCGCGCAGATGGAATAGTGCTTAATTATTCAGCATACGGGCTTGGCGTAACCATTTGAAGTTGCCAAACAGCATGTTATACTAGCTCCGTTTGTCACAAACAGCACACCTCATCCCAAATCACTGCCGGGTTTAGATAGCCCGGTCGATTTACAGATGCATAGCAACACGTTTTCGGGGGCAGCGTTCCGATGAACCTACTGAATGAATGGGCATTTATAGGCGTCTTCGTCGCGATTGCCTGGGTGTTTCCGGCGCTGCCGGTCGTCCTTTCCGCCTTTGTGCGCCCACGCAAACCGAACGCGATCAAAATGCAGACCTATGAGTGCGGCGTGGAAACGGTCGGCGACACCTGGGTCCAGTTCAAGGTCCAGTATTACATCTATGGCCTTGTTTTCTTGGTGTTCGACGTCGAGATGGTCTTTTTGTTCCCGTGGGCGCTGGCGTACAACCAGTTGAACTTCTTCGCGTTTGGCGCGGGCCTCGTCTTTATCTTCCTGCTGACGGACGCGCTGATTTATGCCTGGCGGCGCAACGCGCTCGAATGGGCGTAAGGTTGGCTTCACACAAGTTGCGGGGGTAGGCCGTTCATGCAAGAGTGTATCGATATTTTCAATACCTTCGCGGGGTGCTTGACCGCGAGTGGCGCTGATCCAGGGCTGGCGCAATTTCTCTCCATTCTGCTTGGCGTGGTGCTGGTGGCCATGGGGCCGCTGGTCATCGTCATTTTCCTGATCTGGGTAGAGCGCAAGTACGCGGCGCGCGTTCAGGACCGGCTTGGCCCGAACCGGGTTGGCCCCTTCGGTCTGCTGCAAACCTTCGCCGACGCGCTCAAGCTGATCACGAAAGAAGACATCACTCCCGCAGGCGCCGACAAGCTGATTTACAATCTTGCCCCCATCATCTCGGTTGTTTCGGTGATTCTGATCTGGGCCGTTGTCCCGATCTCGCCGCTGCACATCGGCGCTGACCTGTCGATCGGCGCGCTTTACTTTGTCGCCGTCGGGTCGATCGGCACGCTGGCGATCATGATGGCCGGCTGGTCGAGCAACAACAAGTACGCCCTGCTCGGCGCGTTCCGCGTGGTGGCCCAGTTGGTCAGCTATGAAGTGCCGCTGGTCTTTTCGCTGCTCGTGCCGGTCATGTTTGCCGGTACGATGAGCATGCAGGGCATTGTCGAAGCGCAGCTTGGCATGTGGTTCATTGTGTTTTCGCCGCTGGCCGCGCTGATCTTCTTCATCTCCACTCAGGCGGAAACCGGGCGCGCGCCGTTCGACCTGATCGAAGCCGAGTCCGAGCTGGTCGCCGGTTACAACATCGAATACAGCGGCATGAAGTTCGGTCTGTTCTTCGCCGGTGAGTTTCTCCACGTTTTCACTAACGCGCTGATTTTCGCCATCCTCTTCACCGGTGGCTGGCTGGGGCCGTTCGTTTATCAGGTTCCGGCGCTTGGCATCATCTACCTGTTCGCGAAAGGCTCGATCTTCTATCTGCTGTCGCTGCATCTGCGGAACACGCTGCCGCGTATTCGCATCGACCAGTTGATGAGCTTCAACTGGAAGTTCCTGGTGCCGGTTTCGATTGCCAATCTGATTCTCGTGGCGTTTTTGTGGAAGGTCATCCAGTTGATCGGGCTGCTTCCGGGGCCTGAGAACGCGAGCGATTTTCTGGCGCACCTGCCGGCGGCGATCATCATGCTTGTCGGCAATCTGGCGCTGACGGTAGTCGTCCTGCAGATGCTGCGTAACGTGGGCCGGCGCGCGGTGGCTGCGAACGCGGTCAGTACGCCGGCGAACGCGGAGCTCGACGACCAGCCCTACAGCCTGCCGGTTCCGCACTAGGCCAAAGCGAGAGCGTTATGGAATTCAATATTCACTCGATTGTGTTTCTGATTTTCAGCGTCATCACGCTGGGCGGCGGCCTCGGCACGGTCACCAGCCGGAATCTCATTCATGGCGCGGTCTACCTGATCGTCAGCCTGTTTGGCGTCGCAGGTCTTTTCATCCTGCTCAGCGCGCCGTTCCTCGCGGCCATTCAGGTGTTGGTCTACATTGGCGCGATTGCCATTCTCATCATCTTCGCGGTGATGCTCACGCGCAGCATGACCCGCATGACCGAGATTTACAACCGTCAGTGGTCGCTCAGTCTGGTGGTCTCGGCGCTGCTGTTCGTCCTCCTGCTGGTGGGGATTATTCTGCCGGTATGGGGTCCCGGAACCGCCAATGCGGCGCTACAGCCCTCAGAACTTGTCGCGACGACCGTTGATCTGGGCGTCGCGTTTGTTGATGGCAACCAGTTTGTCCTGCCATTTGAAGTCGCTTCGCTGCTGCTAACCGCGGCGATGATCGGCGCGATTGTGATCGCGCGCGACCGCGACTAGGTAAGACACGCGGAATTAAGGGGGCACGATGGTACCTTTGTGGATGTACCTGTTTGTCGCGGCGGCGCTTTTCTGCATTGGCGCATACGGCGTCTTCGCGCGCCGCAATGCCGTGGCGATTCTGATGGGCATCGAACTGATGCTCAACGCGGTCAACATCAATCTGGTGGCTTTCTGGCGCTACCAGACGCCGTTCGTCATGAGCGGGCAGGTGTTCGCGGCCTTCGTCTTCGTTGTCGCTGCCGCAGAAGCGGCTGTCGGCCTGGCGATCATTATTTCCATCTACCGCAACCGTCGCTCGGTCATCGTCGAAGACGTTGACCTGCTGAAGTGGTAGACCAGAGGTCATAGACGTATGAACTTTATTGACTTCACCGATCCTAACGTTATGCCGTGGCTGATCCCGGTCGGGCCGCTGCTCGCGTTCTTCATCATTACGCTGGTGACGAACCGCAGCAAGCTCATTCCGGCCACCAGCCCCGAATATGGCGGTCACCATCCCGACTATGACGGCATGCTCGTCCCGGTCGTCAACGACTGGGGCCGCGTTGCCAGTATTCTGGTCGGTCTGGCGGGCATTCTTGTCGCCTGGATCATCAGCCTGAATGTGGTCGGGCAGGCGCTGGCGACGCCGCATTTCGGCGAGCAGGTGTTTGCCAGCAGCATCGTCTGGCTCGATACCGGCCTGACGGCCTTCCGCATGGGCGTGCTGGTCGACCCGTTGACCACGATCATGCTGATCATGGTGCCGCTGGCCTGTACGATGATCTTCATCTATTCCATCGGCTATATGGCGCACGATCCGCGGCAGGCGCGTTTCTTCAGCCTGATTTCGCTGTTCGCGGGCGCAATGCTCACGCTGGTGGTGGCCGACAACCTGCTGCTGCTCTTTGTCGGCTGGGAAGTCATGGGCCTCTGTTCATACATGCTCATCGGCTTCTGGTTTGAAAAAGAGAGCGCCTATAAAGCGGCGATCAAGGCGTTCATGACCACTCGCGTGGCCGACGTCGTCATGCTGCTGGGCATCGTATACCTGTATTCGCTCACCGGCACGCTCAGCTTCCGCGAAATTGTTTATAACGAAGCGGTGCTTGCCGAGCTGGCGGCGACTCCCGCGCTGCTCATCGGCGGCCTGAGCGCGGCCAGCCTGATCGGCATCTTCCTGATCGTCGGCACGATCGGTAAATCAGCGCAGTTCCCGCTGCACGTCTGGCTTCCGGACGCGATGGAAGGCCCGACGCCGGTCAGCGCGATGATCCATGCCGCCGCGATGGTTTCCGCCGGTATTTACGCCATCATCCGCATGTTCCCGCTGTTCGCGGCAGGCGCGGACCCGTCGCATGGCGTGCTGACGCCGCCGCTGGTCATGATGGCGCTCGTCGGCGCGTTCACGGCGCTGTTCGCCGCCACCATGGCGGTAGCGCAGTATGACGTCAAGCGCGTGCTGGCCTATTCCACGATTTCACAGCTTGGCTTTATGATGGCGGCGCTTGGCATTGGCGCGTATGTCGCGGCAGCCTTCCACCTGATCACGCATGCCTTCTTTAAGGCGCTGCTGTTCATGGCGTCGGGTTCCGTCATTCACGGCATGGAACACGGTGAGCATCACGTTCACGAACATGCCCACGCTCATGACCACGCCGGAGAGGACGAGCACGGCGAGAGCCACGCCCACGCGTCGCATTTCGACCCACAGGACATGCGGAACATGGGCGGTCTCCGCAAGACCATGCCCGTGACGTTCTGGACCTTCCTCATCGGTGGTCTGTCGCTGGCCGGTCTGCCGCTTGTGACCGCCGGTTTCTGGTCGAAGGACGAGATTCTGGCCGAAGCGTTCTACGGCGGCTTTACGCGAAATTATCTCGGCGCGCACGCGATTGTCTTTATCGCGCTCGTGCTGGCGGCAACGCTGACGGCCTTCTACACCATGCGCCAGCTTGGCCTCACGTTCTGGGGCGAGGCGCGCACGGAAGAAGCGCGGCATGCCAGTCTGGGGCGTGGCATCGTCAGCGTGACGATGACCTTGCCGTTGATCGTGCTGGCGGTCTTCGCCGTGGCTGCCGGTTATGTCGGCGTTCCATCGGATTTCCCGATCTTCGGCGCGATTTTCTCGCCCGAACACAATCCATTCCACCATTTCCTCGGGCCGACACTGCTCGAACCGCCCGGCACGCACTCGTTCAACTGGATACCGGTGCTTTTCGGTAGCGCGGCGGCTCTCGGCGGTATCGCGCTTGGCTGGTACATGTACTGGCGCAAGCCGCTTCAGGCGGGTGAACCCGATCCGCTCGTGAACATCCTTAGCCCGGCCGTTTTCCAGACGCTGCACAATCGCTACTACATCGACGAACTTTACGGTCGCGTGTTTATTCGCCCGGCGCAGTGGTTCGCCAATCGCGTGGCGAGCGAATTCATCGACCGTGGCGTGATCGACGGCATTCTGCACCTGATTGGCCGTGTCTTTACCTGGATCGGCGATCTGCTCAAGGTTCTCAACCAGTGGCTGATTGACGGTTTTGGCGACGGTGTGGCGGAACTGATCGAGGCGTTTGGCTACTGGTTCCGTCGTCTCCAGACCGGGCAGGTCCAGCAATACATTCTGCTGGCGACGGTTGCCGCAATCCTTATCGGGCTGATCTTCGCCGTCTCGACCGGCATCTTGCAGGCCGCTGGCGGGTGAGCGCAGGGATGACCATGCAACGAATTCTCGGCTTAGACATTCTCACGTTTTTGATCTTCGCGCCGATGGTCGGCGGGTTGATCGTGCTGCTACTACCGCGAAACAGGCCGCTTGCTCGCTGGGCAGCGCTTGCGGTTTCGGTTGTCGTCGGCGCGGTATCGCTGGTAGCGTTCAATACCTACGTTCAGAATCCCGGCGGTTTTCGTCTGGAAACGCAGACACCGTGGTTCCCGCTGCTGGGCGCTTCCTGGCATGTCGGGATCGACGGCATCAGCGCGGCGATGGTGCTGCTGACCGGCGTCCTGACGCCGCTGGCCATTCTCATCAGCTTCGAGATTGAAGAGCGGGTCAACGCGCACATGGCGCTGCTCCTGATCTTTGAGGGCGCGACCTTCGGCGTGTTCGTAGCGCAGGACCTGATGATCTTCTTCCTGTTCTACGAGCTGAGCCTTGTGCCGATGTACTTCCTCATCGACCAGTGGGGCGGCCCCAACCGGAAGTACGCGTCGACCAAATTCTTCATCTATTCGCTCGGCGGTTCGCTTGGCATGTTGCTGGCCACGCAACTGATCGGCTGGTCGGTGGCGACGATTCCGGCGGATATCGTCGACTCGCTGCGCGCGACGACGCCGGCTCTGGCGAACTATGTCGCCGGCAATCCGTCGATGGATATCCCGGTGCTCACTGCGCTATGGCCTCATCTGGGCGGAACGTTCCTCGGCGTTGATGCCAGCGTGGTGAAAGGGCTGGCCTTCCTCGGCTTCTTCGTCGCCTTCTGCATCAAGGTTCCGGTATGGCCGTTCCACACCTGGCTGCCCGATGCTCATGGTGAAGCGCCGACCGCCGGCTCGATGTTGCTGGCCGGTCTGATGCTCAAGCTCGGCGCGTACGGCTTCCTCCGTCTGGTGATCCCGATCTTCCCCGATGTCTGGATTGCGGAGATCAACGTGCTCGGTTTCGAGACGAACTGGGCGACGGTGTTCGCTTTCCTGGCGATGCTCGGTGTTGTCCTCGGCGCGTTCGCCGCGTGGGGCCAGAACGACATCAAGCGGCTGGTGGCGTATAGCTCGGTCAATCACATGGGTTTCGTCGCGCTGGGTCTTGCGGTGACTGCCGTTGCTTACGCGCAGTTGTTCTATGAAGGCACGACGCCCTATATTCAGGACGCGATCATCGCCACCAACGGCGCGGTGATGCAGATGTTCAACCATGGCCTTAGCTCGGCGGCCATGTTCTTGCTCGCCGGGGCGATCTACCACAAGACACACACGCGCGACATACGCCAGTATGGCGGCCTGTGGGTCAAAATGCCGATTTTCGGCGGTATCTTCATCTTTTCGAGCATGGCCAGCCTTGGGCTGCCGGGCCTGAACGGGTTTGTCGGTGAGTTTCTGGTGGTGCGCGGCGTCTGGCCGGTCTTCACCGTCCTGACCGTACTCTCTATGCTCGGCCTGCTGATTACCGGTAGTTACATCCTGAAAGGTATTCGCGCCATGCTGCATGGGCCATTCAACCTGCACTGGCGCGATACCGATCTCGAAATCGACCTGCGTGAAGTGGTGGCGATTGCGCCGTTGCTGGCGCTCATCCTGATCACCGGGTTGATTCCGAACTGGATTCTTTCCGTCATCAACGAATCGGTGACGCGCATGCTCGTGCTTCTGGGCGCGTAAGGTAAATTCTATGATCGATTCCTTCGCATTTCCCGTCCTGAGCGTCATCGTCTTTGTGCCGATCGTTGCGGCGGTCATCATTCTGTTCATCAACAAGGAACAGAAGGACCTGATCCGCGGCGTGGCCATCACGGCGGCGTTCATCGTATTCGCGCTTTCACTGGCGGTTTTTGTGGCCTTCTACAATGCCGCCCCACAGGCTGCCGCAGCGCAGGAAGCGGCGCTTGCCGATGCTGCTGCCGGCGTTCCGGTCATCGGGCTGGATGAAGCCGAAGGGATGGACTTCAGCAACGTCCGGTTGATCGGCACGCAGATGTTCGACAACGGCTTGGCTTTTGAAGAACGCGTCCCGTGGGTTTCCAGCCTCGGCATCAGCTATCGCGTTGGCGCTGATGGCCTGAACGCGCCGATGCTGCTGCTGACGGGCATGGTGGCCGTCGCCGGCGTGCTGGTTTCGTGGCGTATCGAAGACCGCACCCGCGAGTTCATGGCGTTCTTCCTGCTGCTGGTGGCAGGCGTCTTTGGCGTGTTCATCGCCATGGATATGTTCCTGCTGTTCTTCTTCTACGAGCTGGCCATCTTCCCGATGTACCTGCTGATCGCCACGTGGGGATGGGTGCAGCTCCGCGAATATGCGGCGATGAAGCTGACGCTGTACATTCTGGTCGGCTCGGTGATCGCGCTCATCGGCGTGATCGCCATGGTCATCACCGCCAACAACTTCTTCATGGGCGAGGGCGCAGCGGTCTTTGAAGCGGCCAAACTAGCCGGCGTGATCCCGCCCGACGCCAGCACGTTCAGCTTCGACATCACCCAACTGACGCTGGCCGGTGAGAACGGCGCGTTCGATATTCCGCTTCTCGGCAATGTGTCGTTCGCGCGCGTCTGGTTCCCGTTCATCTTCATCGGCTTTGGCGTGCTGGCCGGTCTGTTCCCGTTCCACAACTGGAGCCCCGACGGTCACGTGGCTGCTCCGACGGCGGTGTCGATGATCCATGCAGGCGTGCTGATGAAGCTCGGCGCGTATGCGGCGCTGCGGGCCGGCGTCCAGCTTCTGCCCGATGGCGCGCAGGTTCACCTGCCGTGGATCGTTTTCCTGACGCTGATCAACGTGG
>QGUR01000367.1 GCA_003242205.1 Chloroflexota bacterium
ACCCGCTTAAAAATCCCTGCCCGGGACGGGCTTTACCTTCGGCCGCCAGCCATCAGCCGTGTACCCCCTCGCGCAGCGCGTGGCGCACCTGGCCGGTCAGGCGGAAGAAGTCATCCAGCTCGCGCGTTTCCGGCCCGCGCGGGTGCGGCAGATCGACATCAATAATTTCGGACACGCGCCCCGGACGCGGCGACATGACGACAATGCGGGTAGACAGATAGACCGCTTCGGAAATGCTATGCGTGACGAACAGCACCGTCATGTTCTTCATGGCGCGCCAGATATTGAGCAGTTCGTTATTCATGCGCTCGCGCGTCATTTCATCGAGCGCTCCGAACGGCTCGTCCATCAGCAGAATTTGCGGTTCGAAGGCCAGAGCTCTGGCGATGCTGACGCGCTGCTGCATACCGCCGGATAACTGCCATGGATACTTGCTGGCAAAGTCGCCCAGTTCGACCAGTTGCAGCATTTCACGGGCGCGCTGTTCGCGCTTTTCACGCGGGTAACGCATGATCTCCAGCGGCAATTGCACGTTTTTCAGCACGGTACGCCAGTCGTACAGCGTCGCGCTCTGGAAGACGAAGCCGTAATCGCGATCCTTGCGCGCCTGAGCCGGCGTCTTGCCGTTGACGGTGACCGTCCCGCTGGTGGCGTCGGTCAGGTCGGCAATCACGCGCAGCAACGTGCTTTTGCCACAACCGGACGGCCCGATGAATGACACGAACTCTCCCGGCGCGATATCGAGATTGATATCCGCCAGCGCATGCACCTGCTGGCCATCCGTCCCTTTAAAAATCTTGCTCAGGTTGCGAACCGAAATAATTGCACTCAAACCAATCACCTTTTTCCAATGACAGACAGGTCGCCGCAACAACGCATCGCGAAATGTCCGGTCTACTCGGCAGTACGAGCGCCCCAGCGAACGATCAGCCGTTCCGCCCCTGCGACAACCACGAAGAACAGAATGCCCACGACCGCCGCAGCGACAATTGTTGCCCACAGCCGCGGCGGCGACTGCACGTAGTACTGGTTGAAATTGAGAATCGCTCCGCCAAGGCCATCCTGCAGGCCGGAAGGCAGCTCGCCGATGATCGCGCCGACCACGCTGGCGGTCGCAGAAATTTTAAGCGCCGTGAAGATATGCGGCAGCGCGTTTGGCAGGCGCAGCTTCCACAAAATCTCCAACGGCGTCGCGGCATACGAGCGCATTAGCTCAAGCGACGTCACCGGCACGGACGTGAGACCGCGCAGTGTGTAAATGGTCACCGGGAAGAACGTCAGATAGGCAGCGATCACCGGCACGGCAAGGTGAGGAAGCTGCGCCTGACGCATCCAGATGACGACCATCGGCGCGATCGCCAGAATAGGAACCGTCTGCGACGCGACCACATACGGCAGCAGGCCGCGCTGCATCAGCGACGAATGCGTGAAAAGGATGGCCAGTAAAAAGCCGAGCACGCCCCCGAGCGCGAACCCGGTCACCGCGCGCCCCAGCGTGACGAACGAGGCGCTCAGCAACACCTCGATCAGCGGCGGCCCGTTGCGCTGCGCCGGTTGCGAGAACGCGGCAAGGATGTCGGTCAGATGGGGAAGCTGGGTGTTGTTAAAGATGTCGAGCTTGACCGTCGCGCCCCCCAGCGACAACTCGTAATCGTTCGCCTGGCTGAAGGCTTTCAGGCCTTCCCACAGCAGCACGACGACGAGCACCAGCGCGACAGACATGGCGACCGTTCGCAGGCCGCTATAGTCCGGCGGTGGCGTTTCGGCGCGCACGGAAGATGCGGCAATCGCATCCTGATGAACAGAATCACTCATCGAAACAACCTACTCTAGTTCTCATAACCGGGATAGCAGGAGGCTATCGACCGCTAATTTATAGCGAAGGATAAGGCTACAGCCAAACAGTCAAGATTGACAAAGCCCAATCTATTTTATCTGTCGAATATGCTGATTGTATCTGAACAAATGGCCGCGTCAAACATAGCTTGCTACATGGTGCGCTATAATCCACATTAAATCGCCGCGCATCGCATTCAGAAGGAAGCCGATTTGTCGCAACCAACACCGGGCGCGCTGGCCGGTATTCGCGTCCTCGATTTCACGCGCGTGTTGGCCGGTCCGTTCTGCACCATGATGCTCGCGGATCTGGGCGCGGATGTCATCAAGATCGAAGATCCGGCACGCGGGGACGACACACGCCACTGGGGGCCGCCATGGGCCGACGAAGAAGCCGGAATCAGCGCCTATTACGCGAGCGTCAACCGCAACAAGCGCAGCCTGACGCTGAACCTCAAAACGCCGGAGGGCGTGGATATCGCCCGCAAGCTGGCGACCCAAAGCCAGATCCTCGTTGAAAACTTCAAACCGGGACAGATGGCGCGTTTCGGCCTGCACTATGACGCGCTTGCCACCCTCAACCCGGCGTTGGTCTACGCCAGCGTCACCGGCTTCGGGCAGGATGGCCCCTACGCCGGTCGTCCCGGTTACGATTTCGTCATTCAGGGCATGAGCGGGCTGATGTCGATCACCGGGCCTGTAGATGGGCCGGCGTCGAAGGTTGGCGTCGCCCTGTCCGACGTCATCGCCGGGTTGTTTGCCGCCTCCAGCATTCTGGCAGCGCTGCGCCATGCCGAACAGACCGGGCAGGGACAGCATCTCGATATTGCGTTGATGGATACACAGGTGGCAGCGCTGGTCAATGTCGCCAGCAACTATCTCGTCTCCGGCGAAGTTCCGGCCCGCTATGGCAACGAACACGCCAACATCGTCCCTTACCAGTCGTTTCAGGCCGCCGACGGCGAGTTCACCGTCGCGGTCGGCAACGACCGGCAGTTCGCCGCGCTGTGCGGCGTCATCGGCCAGCCGGAGCTGGCATCCGACCCGCGCTTTGCCACCAATCCGGCGCGGGTGCAGCACCGCCGGACGCTGATCCCGCTGCTGCAGGCTGCCTTCAGCCGACGCCCGACACAAGAATGGGTGGACATGTTACTGGCCGAGGGCATTCCCGCCGGGCCGATCAATACCGTTGCCGCCGCGCTGGAAGACGCGCATGTTCGCGCCCGCGGTCTCGTCCGGCAAGTGCAGCTTGAGGGCGGAACGCCGCTGCCGCTGGTCGGGCCACCGGTCCGCTTTTCGGCCACGCCTGCGGAGGTTCGCACGCCGCCGCCGCGTTTGGGCGAACACACGGACGCCATCCTGCGCGAGCATCTCGGCATGGACGAAGCGACCATCCGGGCGTTGCGCGCTCAGGGCGTGATTTAGAGGCTGCGCCGCCTGTTTCCGGGAAAGCGAGGGATGATGCATGGCTCGTCTGCGTGATTTCGGCGTGACGCCCGGTTTCCTGCCCACCGGACCGCTGAACGCGATCACCGATGTTCCGGGCGTGCTGGTCGGGCACGTCACGCTGGTCGAAGGCGCGGGGCCGCTGAAACCCGGCGCAGGCCCGATCCGCACCGGAGCAACCGCCATCCTGCCGCACGGCGGCAACCTGTTCCGGTGGAAAGTCAGCGCGGGCGTGCAGACCATCAACGGCTTCGGCAAAGCCTGCGGCTTCGAGCAGATACGCGAGCGCGGCGTGATCGAAACGCCCATCCTGCTGACGAACACGCTCAATGTTGGCCGGGTCGCCGATGCCGTGACGGCGTACATGCTGCGCGCCAATCCCGACATCGGCATCACCACCAGCACGGTGAACCCGGTCGTGGCCGAATGCAATGACGGCTTTCTGAACGACATTCAGGGGCGGCATGTGCAGCAGGAACACGTCTGGCAGGCCATCGAGACGGCGGCGTCCGGACCGGTCGCCGAGGGCAACACCGGCGCGGGGACCGGCACGGCCTGCTTCCAGTTCAAGGGCGGCATCGGCACAGCGTCGCGGATCGTGCTGGACGGACAATTCACGGTTGGCGCGCTGATCCAATCGAACTACGGCACGCGCCGGGAGCTGCGCGTGCTCGGCGCGCCCATCGGGCAACATTTCCTCGATACGCACCTGCCACAGCCGGGGCCGGGTTCCGTCAACATCGTACTGGCGACCGACGCGCCGCTCGACTCGCGCCAGTTGACGCGGCTGGCCATGCGCGCGGCGTTCGGTCTGGCGCGCACCGGCACGTTCTGCGC